>CAZKZR010000156.1:4248-6897 GCA_964557245.1 uncultured Anaerolineaceae bacterium
TGAGGCGAAGCCCCGGCTCGCTGGGCCATGGGTGCCAGCGATGGTCGACCACGACGAGGTGACCGCCGGGACGGAGCACGCGAGCCAGTTCGGCGACGGCGTTGGGGCGAACGGCCGCAGGAAGGTGCCCGACGTAATGGCTGGCGACGGTGGCTTCGAAGGCGCCCTCTTCCGCGGGGATCGCGAGACCATCGCCGTGGACCAGGCGCGCGCTGCGCCCGAGTCTGCGGCGAGCTCGCTCAAGCAGATATGGGCTGAGGTCCATGCCGACCCGATCTTCCGAGATTCCGGAGCGAGCCGCGGCGGCCAGCAACCGCCCCGGGCCGCATCCGACTTCCAGGAGCGAGCCCGGGTTGAGTTTGCTCAACTGCTGGACGACTGAACGGACGACGCGTGATTCGAGGCCCTGGTTGTAGAGGTGGCGGACGATGTGGTCGTAGCCGGCGGCGCTTCGGCGCGAGAGGTACCCTTCGGGCAAGAAGTGCCATCGGCGCAGGTACCACGCCGGGTAGGAGACTCCCGGATCGCTTGTCGGGAGGTCTGTCGCGGCAGCCACGAGTTCTTCGGCTCTGGGGGCGGGAATGCGTTTCAGCACGAGATCCGATCGTACGGCGGCGCTGGATAGGTGCCAGCGCGCGGTGCTCGTGGGTAGACTGCCCACGCAAACCTCACAAGGAAGTGAACATGATCACGATTGTTGCCAAGCTCCAGGCCAACGCCGGCAAAGAAGAAGAACTGAAAGCTGTCCTTTCCGAGATGGTCGGCCAGGTCAAAATCCACGAGTCCGGGGCAGTCCCGACGTATTCGCTGCACGTCTCCGATTCAGACCCGACGCTGTTCTTGTTCTATGAGACCTACCGGGATGCCGATGCGGCGACGGCGCACAATACGACGGACCACATGAAGGCCATGGGCGGCAAGCTCGGCGGACTGCTGGCTGGCCGTCCCGTGATCGAGCGATACACGCGAATCGCTTCGGTCGAGTAAAGCCGATCAGTCTTGCCCGTTAGCGAGCCCGGGAACACCTTGAGCGCGAATGGACTACCTCCGCGCGGCCATCCTCGGGATCGTCCAGGGCCTCTCGGAATTCCTGCCAATTTCCTCATCTGGACACCTGATCCTGGTACCGGCCCTTTTCAAATGGCCGGACCAGGGCCTGGCGTTCGACGTGGGTCTCCACGTCGGCACGCTCTGCGCTCTGCTGCTCTACTTCTGGTCAGACTGGTGGCGGATGGCCCGTTCCGTCGTGACGGATCTCACCAGGGAGGGGCCGCGCTTCAAGGCCTATGGAGCGGATAGCCGTCTCTTCGCACTGATCGCCCTTGGGTCAGTGCCGGCGGCCATTGTTGGGCTTCTCTTCAACGACTGGATCGAGGAGAACCTGCGACAGCCGTGGTTGGTTGCCATTGCCCTGGCTATCGTCGCGTTGGTAATGCTCGCCGCAGACCGCCGGAGCCGCTGCTCCCGGACTATTGCCGGGATCACGCTGGTCGACGCGGTGGTAATCGGCCTTGCGCAGGCAACCGCGCTCTTCCCGGGTGTTTCGCGCTCGGGAGCGACGATTTGCGCAGGACTGTTCCGCGACTTCACCCGAGACTCGGCTGCCCGTTTCGCGTTCCTACTGGGTACTCCGGCATTTGTGGGAGCGGCGCTGCTCAAGTCCAAGGACATCGAAAACCTGAGCGGTCATCAGACTAACGAGCTGCTCATCGGGTTCGTTTGCTCCGCGATCGTCGGCTTCCTTGTGATTCACCTGCTGCTGCGGTTCCTGAGAAACCGGACGCTCCTGCCGTTTGTCGTTTACCGGCTGATTGTGGCGGCACTGACCCTGATCATCGGGGCGGTGCGGGTGGCCTGAGGCGAACGGACGCGGCAGGTATGATTCGCCCCATCCCCTGACTGGAGAGCGAAACGATGGTGCTGGAAAAGCTACGTCTCGATGGGCCACC
Source organism: uncultured Anaerolineaceae bacterium (assembly GCA_964557245.1). Lineage (GTDB taxonomy): Bacteria > Chloroflexota > Dehalococcoidia > Tepidiformales > Tepidiformaceae > Amarobacter. The sequence continues at coordinate 6,198 of CAZKZR010000156.1, forward strand.
GCGCCGGGTTGCGATTGTCACCGGTGGCAGCCGAGGGCTCGGCAAGGCGATGGCGATTTCGCTCGCCGAAGCGGGCGCCGATATCTGCATCGCCAGCCGGACGGTCTCCCAACTGGAGTCCGCAGCAGCCGAGATTGAGGCAGCCTGCGGACGCAAACCGCTTGTTGTCCCGACGAACGTGCAGAGTTCCGAGGCGTGCGACGCGTTGATTCGGAAGACGGTCGAACACTTCGGCCGGCTGGACATCATGATGAACAACGCCGGCATAGGTGACCGCCGCGGTGCTGGTGATCGACTCCAGGATATGGCCGATGCGGACTGGCACGACACCATCGAAGTGAACCTGTACAGCGCTTTCTACTGCTCGCGGGCAGCCGTCCGGCAGCTGCTCAGCCAGGGCGAAGGAGGCGTCATCGTGAACGTTGCGAGCGGCACGGCGTTGCGATCCTTCGCGCAATCCATGGGCTACGCGGCGGCGAAGGCCGGGGTCATCTCACTCACCAAGAGCCTTGCCGGGCAGCTGGTGGGCGAGAACATCCGGGTGAACTGCATCATCCCCGGCTTCGTGGCACAGGAGCCGGCGCGCGATGAATCCGAGCGCGAGATGCGGAAACAGCGCGGTCGATTCATCACGGCACGACGACTCGGTGAGGCGTGGGAACTCGGCCCCCTCGCTGTGTTCCTCTGCTCCGACGCTTCG
>CAZKZR010000157.1:0-1290 GCA_964557245.1 uncultured Anaerolineaceae bacterium
CCCTTTTCCGGGGCGTAGCCGAAGATGCTGCCGAGCATGGCGATGACGTACTGGTAGGTGTGCTCGTTGTCATCGAGGAGGATGAGGTGATAGGGCGGCTCAACCTGGGAGTCCGTGTCCTCGATGACGCGCGTTGTGGGTGACGGCAAGGTCATGGGCTGATCATGTTATGGCGGAAGGCCCGGGGGGTGAAGCAGGTCACACTCCAGGGGAGGACTTACTAGGGGATTTGCCGAGTGTACTGTGAGGACTAGCGGCCTAGGATCGCCGGGTGGTGAGAGTGCATGGCGCGCCGGGAGAGCTGGCCGAGGCTGGCCGGACGCCTGACCAGGCGGCTGCGCGAATCGCCGAGCTGGAAGCGCGCTCCGAGCAGCTCCGGGCGGAGATGGAGCAGCTGCGGGAGCATCTGCCGGAAGCATTCGTCGAGATAAGCATCCCGGCGTTGCGCGTGAGTTACATGAACCAGGTGGCGCTTTCGCTGCTGGGCTACACCCGGGATGACATCGCCAGGGGAATCGACGCCTACGCCCTGCTGGATGAATCGAGCCTGGTCATGGTGCTCGATGTGGCCAGCAAGCACATGGCGGGAAGCGTTTGGGCCGGCAAGCCGTACGAACGCGAAAAGGGCCAGCGAATCTTCGATGTCACGCTGGTGCGCAAGGATGGGACGCGCTTCCCCGCGGACATCCAGGGTTCGTACGTGCTGGACGAAGCGAGCACGCCGATCGGCGTGCGATACATCTTCCGCGACACGACGCAGCGCGTGCTGGCGGACCTGGAGCGCGCGCGGTTGGCGGCGCTCGTGGAATCCTCGGACGACGCCATCATCAGCCGTGCCCTGGATGGGACCGTGCTGAGCTGGAACGGCGGCGCGGCCCGGATGTACGGCTATAGCGCGGAGGAGATGATTGGTGAATCCGGTCTGGAGCGGATTGAGCCGGAGAGCGTGGCGGGACAGATGGCTTCGGCCCTGGGGGCGCAGATAACCGGCGAGAGCCAGGTGCTCGAAACAAAGCGGCTGACCCGCGATGGACGCACGCTGGATGTTTCGATTTCGCTGTTCCCCGTGCGTGACCAGCACGGCGAAGTGGTGGCGGTGGGCGGCATCGCCCGGGACATCGGGGACCGGATTCGGTGGTCCGAGACCCTGAAGCATTCGCATGACCTGCTCGCGGCGCTGGGGGCGGCGCAGACCCAGTACATCCGCGATGGCGACTATCGCGCGGTGTTCGAGGGGCTGCTCGCGAACCTGTTGCGCCTGACCGACAGCGAATTCGGGTTCATCGGCGG
>CAZKZR010000157.1:1390-6882 GCA_964557245.1 uncultured Anaerolineaceae bacterium
CAGGTTCGGCAGAGCCAGAAGCTGGAGAGCCTCGGCGTGTTCGCCGGCGGAATCGCGCACGACTTCAACAACCTCCTGACCGCCATCCTCGGGAACCTGTACCTGCTGGAGCGCGACCTTTCAGGCGGCCAGCGCGACCTTGTGAACGAAGCGCGAACGGCCGCCGACCGCGGCGCGGAACTGGTGAAACGGCTGCTGACGTATGCGCGGCCGGAAGTTCCCCGTTCGGAGACGGTGGACCTGGAGCGGCTGCTGCACGAGACGGCGGCGCTGGGCCGCAGTGCGCTGACCCCGCAGATCCGGCTGGTGGTGCGGCGGGGCCGAGGCGATGCGCGAGCGCGCGGTTCGTGGACCCCTCTGCAGCAGGTGCTGTTGAACCTGATGGTGAACGCGCGTGACGCGATGCCCGACGGCGGGACCCTGACGCTGGGGCGGCGGATGGTGACGGTAGGCCCGCGACATCGCTGGGCGCCGCCGGACCTGGCGCGCGGCCGGTACCACCTTGTGACTGTCGAAGACACAGGGGAAGGCATCTCCGCCGACCTGGTGGAACGGATTTTCAACCCGTTCTTCACAACGAAGGATGTGGGGCGGGGATCCGGCCTGGGACTCTCGACGGCGCTCGGAATCGCGCGGGCGCACGGTGGCTGGCTGGCCGTGGAAACTTCGCCTGGAAAGGGCTCGACGTTCCGTCTCCTGCTACCCGTGATCGATGGGGCAGAGGCCGCGAGCGGCTGATCAGGCGCTGGGCAGGAGAATGCGGAAGGTGCTGCCCTGGCCCTCGGTGCTCTCCGCCTCAATCCAACCGTCGTGAGCGCGGATGATGTTGTAGGACGTGGAGAGGCCGAGGCCAGTGCCCTTGCCGACGCCCTTCGTGGTGAAGAACGGGTCGAAGATGCGCTGGAGAAGATCGCGCGACATGCCGGCGCCTGAATCGCTGACGAGTACTTCGTGATACGGGCCGGCGGTTATCCCGCGCTGTGCCCAGAGCGGCTCGGTCTGGATTTCCCGCGGGCAGTGGCTGATGGTGATGGAGCCGCCTTCCGGCATTGCGTCCCGCGCATTGAGCAGCAGATTGACGAACACCTGCTGGAGCGCGCTGAATTCGCCGAGGATGGCGGCATTCGCTTCGCCCGGGACGATATTGAGGGCGACGGCCGGGCCAAGCGTCCGCTGCACGAGCCCGACGGTTTCCGCGATGAGCGTGTCGATGAGGATGGGTTCGCGGGCGTGCACGCCCGGGCGGCTGAAGCTGAGCAAGCGCTTCACAAGGTCAGCACCGCGCTCCCCGGCGATGCGCGAATCGGCCGTGTAGGCGCGCATGGGGCTGTCTTTCGGGAGTTCGCTTTCGAGCAGAAAGATGTTGCCGAGGATGGTGGTCAGCAGGTTGTTGAAGTCATGTGCGATGCCCCCGGCGAGGACGCCGAGACTTTCCACCTTCTGCGATTGCAGGAGGGCGACTTCAGCGCGCCGGCGGTCAGTCACGTCGCGCGCTGACCCGATGATGCGATAGCAGCGGCCGTTCTCATCGAAGAGCGGTGTGAGGTGGGTGACTACTTCCACGCGAATGCCATCGCGTTCGACCACATTCTCGTATTCGATGGGCTCGCCGGCGGCTTCGGCCTGGCGGTATCGCTCTTCGGCGGCTGCGGCCGGGGCTGCTTTGAGGAATTCGCGCAGACTGCGTCCGACCACGGTTTCCAGGTTCACACCAAGCAATTCCCGGGTGCGGGGATTCGCGAGCCGAACGCGGTACTCGCCGTCCTCGCCCTTATCCATGACCCACACCGCATCGGAGGTGCCTTCGACGACGGCGCGATAGTTGGCTTCCGATTCGGCCAGGGCCTGTTCCTGGGCCATGCGGCGGCTCAGGTCCCGGCTCCAGCAGATCAACCGGTCGCAGCGTCCGGAGGCATCACGGACGGGGGTGATGGTGGTGACGATGTAGGCCTTGATCCCGTTCCAGACGAGGTGGTTTTCGTACTCGAGGGGCCGGTCGGAATCAGCGGCTTCCTGGTACCGGGCGATGGAACGCTCAGCGTCTTCCGAGGAGATGATGCCAGTCGCGGCGAGTTCGCGGAGGGTCTTGTTGAGGACGGATTCGGGATCGGTCAGCTGGGACTGCCTGAGGTAGGAGCCGTTGACGAACGAGGCGCGCCATTCGCCATCGGCGCCGCGGTCCATGACCCACATGGCCTCCCGAACGCTTTCGACGACACCGCGGTAGGTATCGGCGATGCGGCGCCGCTCGGTCACGTCGCGGGCGACGAGTTGGACGGCGGGACCGCCTTCCCAGACCGTCAGGCTGGCGATGGTCTCGATCCAGATGACCTCTCCGTCGCAGCGGCGGACTTCCATTTCGGCGAGGGCGATGTCCTGGCCGTTCTGAAGGTCGCGCATGCGCTCGACGGCGATCGCCTGGTGCTCTGGAAGGACGAATTCGAGGATGTGGTGGCCGCGCAGGTCATCGGGAACGGCGGCGGCCATCATCCGCAGGCCGGCTGCGTTGACGTAGTCCATGACGCCGTCGCGGTGGATGCAAATGAAGTCCGGCGAGAGTTCAACAAGGTTGCGGAAGCGGGTCTCGCTCTCGCGAAGGGCGGCCTCGGCGTTCACGCGGTCGGTGATATCGGTGACGGTGCCGACGAAGCCCTCGAGGGCGCCGGACTCACCGTAGGAGCCGACCGCCTGGGAGAGCACCCACTTAATTTCGCCGCCGGGCTGGACGAGGCGGAATTCGACGCGGAGGTTTTTGCCGAGGGCCATGTGCGTGGCCTGTTCGCGGGCGACGTTCTGGCGGTCATCGGGGTGGATCGCGCCCATCCAGCCGAGGCCGAGTGACTGCTCTTCGGTGAGGCCCGAGAGTTCACACCAGCGAGGGTTTACGGCGTAGCAGCGGCCGTTCATATCGGTGCGGAAGACGCCAACGGGGAACTGCGCGGCGCCGATGGCGCGCTCGATATCGATCTCCGTTGGCCCGTTGCTGCTCATGCTCCGCATTCCGATCCGGAGGAAAGGATAGCTGGGCGAGGTTCACCGTGCCGTCAGGGAACTCCCAAAGAAAGCCGCGGCAGACTGCGATGGTCTACCAGCGGCCGCCGAGCTTGCCTGCTTCGGCGCGGCCCTGGGCGAGGCCCGCCTCGGCTGCCCCGGCGCGGCGGGTGAAGTCCATGAGGTTGAGGCCGAAGGCCTGGCGGCTGGCATCATCGGGGGAGATGAGGAGCACCGTGCTCCCGGAATCGCGGAGGACATCGAGTTCGGCTTCCATGCGCTTCCTGGAGGTTTCCACCATTGGTCCGTCGCCGCCGGCGGTGACGGCCACGACGATGACGGTGTCGTAGCCCTTCGCGAGGTCGGCGTTGGTGGGGGAGCGCATCCCGCCATCGATGTAGCGGCGGCCGTTGATGGTGATGGGTGGATACACGCCGGGCACGCTGCAGCTGGATGCGATGGCCCGGCTGAGGGGCACGCCTGAATCGTTGGTCCAGGGCTGGAATTCGCCCGTCAGGGCATCGACTGCGGTGCACGTGTATTTCTTCGATGGCCAGGATTCGGCGCTGGCGAGCATGCGCCCAAAGGTGGCGATGAAATCCTCTTCACTCATCGTCGCGGCAGAGAGGGCGAAGGCGCCGATTTCTTTGCGGACTTCTTCCGGCGCGACGTCATCGCGGGCGGCTTTCTGCATCAGTTCCATGAGGGGCATGAGGTTGGGCGGAGCGCCGCCGGAGCCGGTGTTGGCACGCGTGGGGCCGGGCCGGGAATTGCCCGCATCGGCGGCGACGGCGGCGTACATCTGCTGCGGGGTGCGGCCCATGGCGAGTTGCGCGCCCACGGCCGAACCGGCTGAGGTACCGATAATGAGGTCCGCTTCGCCGACGTTGACGCCAGCTTCGGCGAGTCCTGCGGCGAGGCCGGTTTCCCAGGCGATCCCAACAGGGCCGCCGCCACCGAGAACGAGTGCGCGAGAGGGCATGGCCATCTCCTGGTGTGGAACTTTCGCCGGAGTCTATCGCCGCTCGCCCTGCCTGCCAAAGGAGCAGGAATGGACCTAGGCGAGGAGCAACTCGCGGACGCGCTGGATCTCTTCGTCGGAGACGCCCTGGGAGCGGAGGAAATCAGCGGCGCTGCCGTATTTCTCGCGCAGGAGCTGCATGAAGCCCGCCATTTTCTCCGGCGGCGTCGCGAGGCGGGCCCGGATTTCGGCTTCGCTGCCCTCCAGCTGGCGACCGCTGGCCACCAGGTAGGCAATCAGCGCGTCGGTGTTGGCGTCGCTGAGGCCGTATTCAGCGGCGATGTCTTCGTCCGAGCAGCCGAGTACATCCATGATCAGGGCGAGGAGCACGCCGGTGCGGTCTTTCCCGGCGGTGCAGTGCACGAGGAATGGGTAGTTGTCCTCTTCAGCGAACAGCTGGAAGGCGCTGGCAAGGCGATCGCCGCCGATTTCCAGGTAATGCAGGTAGCGTTGGGGCGAGATGCCCGCGCCGTAGAGGCCGTTCAACTCGGCGATGAGGTCTTCCTGGCGAATGGACTCCGGGAAGATGGAGTGAGGACGGACGCGTTCTTCCAGCGGGTGCGGACCCTGGCGAAGCGAGAGTTCATCGATATGGCGCAGATCGAGAATGGTGTGGATCGCGAGTTCAGCGGCGAGCCACTGGCTATCGGCCTCGCTCATGCGTTCGAGGGCGCCGGAGCGGAAGATGCGGCCACTTCGGACGACGCCTCCGTCAGCCTCGTAACCGGCGAGTTGGCGGAAATTGTGGATGCCTTCAGGTTCGCGGATCTGGGGGGAAGTACTCATTGGGCGGTAGCGTACCGCAGGAGTGTGAACGGCTGTCAGCCGCCTCTGCCCACCCGGTCCCGAAATTTCGCACGAAGGGGCGTTCATTGCGGCGCCGCAGCGGCGGAAGCTCGGTCAGACGGAAGGAGCAGCCGAATGTCCGCACTGCCGGAAGCCAATGACGAATTCCTGACCGGAGACCGGCGTCACCGGCGCATCGCCTACCGCGGCTGGCTCAGCGGGACGTTCCACCGGGACACCGATAGCGACATGATCGACGGCGAGTACCGGGACGGCGAGGGCGACCTGGTCGGGCGGCTGGTGCTGGAGCAGCGGCGGCACGAGGAGGCGCGCGCCTTCCTGATCATCCCGGAAGAGACGATCCCGCTGGTCCATGTCGAAGCCGCCCTGGAATCGGACCACCGGATCAGCAATTACGAGCAGGTGTTCGCGCTGCTCTTCGGGCCAGGCGAGAGTGCTTCGCGCACCGTCCGGGAGACGGGAGACCGCTGGGACGACGGAGAGCTGGTGGCCTACACGTTTGAGACGGATGAGGAGGCCCTGGAGGCGCAGGAGTAGGCAGCGAGGCGGGCGCCCTCGTCCAGTTTGGCGGCGGAGTACGAGCCCTATGCGGGAGTTCCCTCATAGGCGAGCATTTGCGTGGCGTCTCACACTGAGGTTTGGTGGCGCCAAAGGCCTTTGTAACTCGCCGGTC
>CAZKZR010000158.1:0-6865 GCA_964557245.1 uncultured Anaerolineaceae bacterium
CCTTCGCGCACGGAATCGCCCGGTATTCGGGCCGCAGGTCTTCCACCATAACACGCGCCCTCGGTTCGAAGCTATCGGCTCATTGATTGGGCGTCACGGTGAACGTATCGAGCACCTGATCACAGGCCTGCTTGACGGCCTGCTCGTGTTCCGGTTTGTACTGGCAGGTGATTCGGAAAACGAAACTCCCAGAGATGTCGATGAGGACGACATCTTTTCTCGTGACCACCCGGTTATTCAGCGCTTTGGCGGCGTGCCATTCATCGCTGAGTCCGGGAAGTCCGGCAACGGTCACGCTCACCGCCGCCTTCGAATCGCTCGACCGCAACGTCTCCAGGGCGGCGGTCAACTCATCCCGCGACAAGTCTCTTATCTCCGCCGGTAGATCGAAAGCCGAAAAAAACACTCCGCTCGCCTTATCGGATTCGTACATGAAGCCCTTGAATATCAGGGCTTCATCCATGCCCTCGCTCGCGTCGCCCTTGCCTTCCTCGAACGCGCCGGGATAAGTGAACGTAACGTCACCCCACCGATAAATGTGGGGCTCGGAGGAACTCCTGCCGCTCTCACAACCGCCCAGAAGCAAGGCTATGCTCGCAACCACCAGAAGAATCGACCGACGAACACGCATCGGAGCCACCAACGATGGGCAGAATGTCGCATCCAATTCGACTGCGCGTGATCCAAGGGCGACGATTCCAGTGCCCTGTTGGGCGGTCTCGCTCGTAAACTTCGTGCCTAAGTCGGCGCACAGTTTCTTCGGTAACGTGGCTACGGCCGGCCCGCCGCACGTTCCCGGCTGGTGAGGCGTTCGAGGTGGTGTTCCACCCAGATGCCCGGGCGCTGGGTGCGGATACCGGGGGCGTCGTAGTTGAAGCGGTCCTGCTTCTTGCGAATCTCGCGGGCAAGCGACTCGTAGGATGCGCGCAGGCGGTCGACGGCCGGACCGATTCGCCCCCAGTCCTTCGGCGTGGCCGCGCCATCGCAGTACTCGCGGTGATTGCGGTCGATGACGCCGAGTTTCTCGATATCCAACTCGATTTCGCGGCCGAGGTTCAGCCACTCGGGGACGTAGCCGCCATTTTCGAGCAGCTTGTAGCCGAGCCAATTATCGCCGGCGTACGCCTGTTGCTCGCGGCTGTAGCGCAGCGGTTTGCCGGCGCCTGGGAGATTCGAGAACGCGCCGGCCGCCATGGCTTCCTGGATCGCGCCTTCGATCGACTTCTCGAGGCTCATCGCGGGCGATCGTACCGGATTTCACAACCGCCGCGAAGCCCCGAACCGAGTGCTGCTATCCGCGGACGCGGCGGCGCTGGGCGATAGCGCAGACGGTGCTGCTGCCGATCGCGCCGTCCTCGTCGTACATCGTGCACTGGCCGACCGCGATGCCATCCGCGGAGTGGTGCGAGCTCGTCTCGAAGCCGATCCACTCGCCGCGGGGATAGCGGTGCAGATAGAGCGTGATATCCGCGTTGATGAATTCGAGGCCGTTGCTACCCCAGTTCGCGCCCGGGTTCGCCCAGTCCGCGGCGGAAGCGGCGCGTACGAACGGCGAGAGCTCCACGCCTTCGACCAGCGGGCGGAATTCGCGCATCCAGACCTGCCCTTGTTCTGAGCGGCCGGGGTCACGCGAAGTCAGCGTTCGCATGTCCCACATGGGCTCCCAGTTGGCGACGCCCGATTGAACCGACGCGGGGACAGCGTCCGGATGCTGGACCTCCCAGTCGGGCGGACTCCAGACCTTGCCCTGCGGGTTTTCGGCGCGCTTGAGCAGGACAGCGGTGCCGCGGGCGTAGCTGGTGCCTTCTGAAAGGTACTCGAGCTCGATGACGCGGATGCGGTTCCCGTCTCGAATCGGCTTACAGGTCACCTCGCAGGGCGCGAGGGTGGGCAGGCGGTAGAGGTCGATAGTCACACGGGCGCAATGGAAATCATCGCCGCCGTACCGCACCTCGACTTCGTGGGAAAAAAGCCCGGCCAGCACCCGGGCGTGGAGGGAGTTGGGGTCCCACGGCCCCCGCGAAACGGGATGGATGATGTAGCGGCCATCGCCTTCGCCCCGGGTGAATGCATCAGCCCCCATGCGACTCTCCCCCAAACGCCAGACATGGAACCGGGGCCGTTACGGCCCCGGTGGTTTCGTGCTTTGTCCAGACCCAGGAACTAGTCGGCCGAAGGGAGAACCTTGGGCTGGAGGAGTTCCATGGCGCGGCCATCAACGTTAAGGGCGCAGGGGCCCGGCTTAACAACGAGGACTTCGATGCCCGTCTGCTCGTCCTTGTAGCGCTTGCCGAGCTGGACTGATTCCATGCCGGCGGTATCAACGGTAACGGAAGCGTCTTCCGCGCCGCGCATCTGCATCGCGGCATCGCCGCAACGCAGCTCTCCGGCGCCGCCTTTCGTAACAATGAACTCCGCCACGCCTCCAGGCACGACGTAACGCTTGCCAGTCTGTGCTGCTGCCATTCAGACCCTCTCTCTGAGTTCCGGCTCTTAGCCGGTGAAAAAACGTATCCGGATGCTACCCACCGGGTGGTGGCCGGTCAAACCAACAGGGGCCTTTCGGCCCCCGTTCGTACGCTGAAATGGCCCTCGGTTACTGGACGAAAATGTTCGCCAGCATGTCCGGGTGGAAGTCACAGGTGATCTTGAAGGTACCGGCGTCGTTGAAGGTGATGGTCCGGCTGTCACCCTGCTTCAGGTTATCGCCGTCCTTCTTGCCGTTGACCGTGATGGTGTGGAGGCCAGCGATGGACGTGAACGGCACCGCGGTGCCCTTGGCGATGGTCACCACACCCTTGTTAGGGGCCGAGGCGGCGCCGTCGGCCGTGACCACCCAGTCGTTGGCGTGGGCGTCGACTTTGACGTCCTTGGAGACGGTGGTCGGTGCTGTGGCGGTTTCCCCACCGGCGCCGGTGATGTTGTCAAACGCGCTCTTGGAGACGGCGTACTGCACGCAGGCCGTGCCGGTGTTCTTCGCGTCAGGAGGAGCGGAACCCCAGGCGTCTTCCGGAAGCTTCAGCTGCAAACCGATGCGGAGGTTATCCGTCGGCTTCACGCTGTTCTTGGTGGCCAGGCTCTGGGCCGTGACGTTTCCGTACCCTTCGGCAACCTGGGCGATGGACTGTCCCTTGACCACGTAGGAGTCGATCTGGGGCAGCTGGAGGACGACGACGGAAGGCAGCGGATCGGTGTCCTTCAGCCCATTCGCGGCGGCGAGTTCGGCCGCCGTGACGGCGTGCGCCTTCGCCACTTCAACCCACGTGTCGCCGGTCTGGACGATGTACTTTGTGCCAGAAGGAAGCTTGAGGGCGGTCCCAACGGCCACCACCGCATCCGTCCCGATGCCGTTCTCCGTTGCGAGGGCGTCAACCTTGAGTCCGTGCCGCTGAGCGATGGTCCCGAGCGTATCGCCTTCCTGGACCACCGCGGTCAGCTTGGGCAAGGTGAGCATATTCTCGAACGGCAATGCCGCATCGCTGGCGAGGCTGGCATCGATGTTCTTGTTGAGGCTCTCCAGCTGGCTAACGCTGATGTTGTGCTGCTGCGCGATGCTCAGCTTGGTATCGCCAGAGGACACCTGGTAGGTGGCGCCGGCCGGAAGCTTGAGCTTGTCGCCGGGGAAGAGACCTGCGATCTCTTGTCCGTTGAGCGTGAGGGCGAAGGTCGCCACACCGCGCTTCTCGGTGAAGTCGTAGGTGATGTCGTTCAGGTCAGCCAGGATGCGTGCGCCGACGAACTGGGCCTCCGCGATCTTGGTGATGGTCTCGTTGTCCTTGTAGGCCGTGTAGGTATAGGCCTTCGAGCCCTTGAACGCGGGGATGTTGACTTCTGAGCCCTGTTTGAGCGTGCCCTCGACGGGGAGGTTGTTGGCGGCGGCCAGCTCCTTGGGGCCAACTCCGTGGGCCTTGGCGATGGTGGCGAGCGTATCGCCGCCGACCAGCACGGCCACTTCATCGTTCAGATTGTGGGCGAACTCTTCCGCTTCGCCCCACCACTTGGAGGTCATCTCGCCGGTCCCGTCATCGGCGACGGGGTAGGTGAGGAAGTCAACGAGGTGCTGGATCTGGATGGCGTTGAGCGAGCCGCCATTGGTGTTCAGCCAGGCAGGCATGAGCGTGCCGGCGCGGCCGCAGTACAGGGTGCGCTGGATGAGGGCCCGGTTAGCGGCGAGGACGAGGGGATCCTGATCCTGGAACTTGGTCGTCTCGTTGGCGCGAAGTTGCGGGCCAACGCCACCCTGGCCGGTGTTGCCGTGGCAGGTGCGGCAGTTGTTGGCGAAGAGCAGGGCGCCGCGCTCGAGCGACTGGTCCTTCGTCCACTGCTGCTGGTCTTCGGCCCGGATGGGGAGGTCGACCGCCGAGTACGCCGCGCATCCTCCAACGAAGAGGAAGAGCAGTGCGATCATCAGCCCGATTTGCTTTTGGGTGTTCAATCGTTCCTCCGCCTACCCGTTGTACGAGGTCGCGCGGAGCGGGTTATCGGCCGCGCCGCGGGTCACTTTGCCCGTATTCACGTTGACCGAACCGTCTCCGTTGACGGTCAGTTCCATGGTGTCCATAGGACGCGGCGCAGGGCCGAACACGCGCACACCGGCGCGGGAGTAGGTTGATCCGTGGCAGGGGCAGCGGAACCAGCCGATGATGCCCGGGAAGTTCACGGTTGCGCCGTTGAACCCCGGGTTCCACGGCACGGAGCAGCCGAGGTGCGGACACTTCCAGTAGAGGGCCATCAGGCCGCCGGTGGAACCGACGCCGAGGACGTCGCCCTGGGCGCCGCTGAGGTTCACGAGCCAGAATTTGCCTTCGGTGATGCGGACCGGGTCAGCCCCGGGGGTGGGGATGCGGCTCTTGGCCACATTGACCACGCCGCCGAAACCCTTCGGGCCGCGGAGATTGAAGAACCCGAGGAATCCCGATACGAGCGCGCCGCCGAAGAGCATGACCCCGGCGAAGGCGCTGACGCGCATGAAGGACCGGCGCGCGAGTTTGCGCGCCTCTTGCTGACGTGCCCGTTCGATTCTGCCGCGCGGGGCGGCGGATGGTTCTGCTGCCATTAGTGTCCTGGCTCCTGACCGGGAATACCCTCGCTGACCTTCAGCTCCCACGGGAAGACGAGCTCCTGGCCCTGGCCACGGAAGGCCGTACCCACGAGTGTGAGCACCCCATAGGCGGCGACGAAGCCGCTGAAGAGAGCGAGCAGCGCATCGCGCCGGTTCACCACCCAGCCGATTCGCCACATGGTGTAAATCATCAAGCAGGGCAACCCGACCAGGACGGCAATCGGAATAGCCTGCTCAACCAGCCAACCGGGGAAGTCCAGGTGCTGGAAGGTTGTCGGTCCGCCGGAACCGGTGCCATCGAGAATGCGCAGGTTGAACGGCAAGTAGGTGATCGACCGCGACCATTCGGGCCACGGCAACTGAGATTGCATGGACCGCACGTTCTCGAGGAATCGGAAGCGGTCTCCGCCGGAGAACTGAAACCAATCGTTCAGGAAGAACGCGATCTTGCCCGAGTCCCAGAGGATGAGCAGCCAGGTCCCGAAGAAGCCGATGGCGCCGGCGACGATGGTGATCTTGACTGCGCCTTCCGTCTTGAACCATGCGCCCTGGCCTTCGGTATCGCGGTCGAAGTACGGGAACGCCCCAAGAATGATGAGCCAGACGGTCGGGATAACGATGCCGGCCATGGCGGCGTTCATGTGCAGGAGCAGTTCCTGCAGGTTGAGCAGGTACCAGGGCGCCTTGGACGGGTTCGGCGTTACGTCGGCGTTGGCCTGGTCCAGGAGCGGCGCGTTGATCACCACGGACAGGAAGAACAGGGTGATCGTGAAGACCAGGGCGGAAATGAACTCGACGAAGACCAGGTCAGGCCAGACGAGGACTTCCTCATCGCGGGCGCGGGCCTGGGGGCGAGCTACCGGCCGGGCGACTACTGCGGTTGCCATACTCTTCCTCTTCTCAGTTCGTCAGTGCGCTTAGAGCGGCCGCGCCAGGCCACCGTCACGCCGGATCCGCCAGAAGTGGATGGCCATGAAGATGGCTGCCAGCAACGGGAGGCCGATGACGTGGAGGGTGTAGAAACGGATGAGCGAGTCCGGGCCGACTTCGAAGCCGCCGAGCAGCCAGAAGCGGGTCTTGGGACCGAGCACCGGCGCCGAACCAGCGATGTTGGTGCCGACGGTGATTGCCCAGAACGCCAGCTGGTCCCAGGGCAACAGGTACCCGGTGAAGCTGAGGAGGAAGGTGAGGACGAGCAGGATGACGCCCACCACCCAGTTGAATTCGCGCGGCGGTTTATACGCCCCCGTATAGAACACACGCATCATGTGCATGAACACCAGGATGACCATGGCGTGGGCCATCCAGCGGTGCATGTTTCTCATTAACTGGCCGAACTGCACCGTCGTGGTGATGTTCTGCATGTCCAGGTAGGCGCGTTCGACGCTTGGGACGTAGTAGAACATCAGCAAGATGCCGGTGACCGTGAGGCCGAGGAACATGAAGAACGAGAGCCCACCCAGGCAGTAGGTGTGCGTGATCTTCACGTGGGTGCGGTGGATTCGCGTCGGGTGGAGGTGGAGGAAGACGTTCGTCGCCACCACCAGCATCTGGTTACGTGGCGTGTTCGGGTACCCCGTGCGGAAGATCGACTTCCACACGTAGTTGTGGAACATCTTGTCGTAAATCTTGTCCGCGATCGTCGGCTTGGTGGGTGATTCAACGGCCATTGCGATTTACCTCTGCCACCAGGCGCCGAAGGCAACCATGATCGCGAGGGACACCACGATGGTTATCCCGACGAATACAAGCTCGAGCGTCTCGGCGAAGTCGTGTGGAAGATTTGCAAATTCCAACGAGCCG
>CAZKZR010000159.1:0-6842 GCA_964557245.1 uncultured Anaerolineaceae bacterium
ATCATGGGCGCGGTGAACCTGGTAGTCCTGCTCTACGGTGGGCACCTCGTCCTGAACAGCGCCATGTCGATTGGGACGCTGGTGGCGTTCATCCAATACCGCACGCAGATCGAGGCGCCGGTGCGAACGCTCGGGTTTCTGGTGAACACGGCCACGCGGGCGCAGACTTCGGGCGCCCGCATCTTCGAAATCATCGATACGGTTTCGGAGATCCAGGAAGCGCCGGATGCCACGTAACTGACCGTCCGGGAAGGGCACGTGCGCTACGAGGGGGTCTCCTTCGGTTACGAGAAGCGGGGAGACGTGGTCCACGACATCGAAATCGACGCTGAACCTGGCCAGACGGTCGCCATTCTCGGGCCGACAGGAAGCGGCAAGAGCACGCTGCTCAACCTGCTGCCCCGGTTCTACGACGCGACATCAGGGACGATCACGATCGACGGCCAGGACATCCGGTCGGTCACTGTGGAATCGCTGCGGCACAACGTAGGAGTCATTCTGCAGGAAGCGTTCCTGTTCACGGCGACAATCCGCGACAACATCGCCTACGGCCGCCCCGACGCGACGGACCAGGAGATCGAAGACGCCGCACGGGTCGCCCAGGTGCATTCGTTCATCATGTCGTTGCCGCACGGGTATGACACGTGGGTCGGAGAACGGGGCCAGACCCTTTCCGGCGGGCAGAAGCAGCGCATCGCTATCGCGCGGATGCTCCTGTTGGACCCGAAGGTGCTCGTCCTGGACGACTCGACATCCGCCGTGGATATGGAGACCGAGTACCTGATCCAGCAGGCGCTGTCCGAGCTGATGAAAGGACGAACGTCGTTTGTAATCGCGCACCGGTTGCGGACGGTGAAGCAGGCAGACCAGATCCTGGTGGTGGACAAGGGCCGAATCGTCCAGCGCGGGCGGCACGAGGACCTGGTTTCGCAGCCCGGGCTCTACCAGGAGATTTATCGGCTGCAGCTGGCGCCACAGGATGAGACGGCGGCCGAGCGGACGGGAGCCGCAGGATGATGTTCGGCGGAGGCGCGGGATTCGCGCGAAACCTTGCGCTCGGGAGCAGCCAGGGGATGGGCGGCGGACCGGCCCAGCGGATGGGGCTGGCCTCGTCAGAAGAAGACTTCGGTAAGGCGTTCGACCCTCGCGTCATCGGCCGGCTCTGGCGCTACGCGGCGCCGTTCAAGGCCCGCATCGGTCTTTCGATTGTCTTCCTTGTGCTGAACTCTCTGGCGACGATCCTGACGCCGCTGCTGCCGGGCCTCGCGATCAACGCGCTCGACGATCGGAACGAGGGGCGTCTGTACCTGATGTGCGGCCTGTTCCTCGCGAACAACACGGTGCTGTGGCTGACTTCGTACCAGCAGGTGTATCAGATGACCTGGGTCGGCCAGCACGCCCTGTATCGCATCTCATCTGACCTGTTCCAGCACATTGGCGGACTCTCGCTGCGCTTTTTCGACGAGAACGAAACGGGCCGGGTGATGGCCCGCATGCAGAACGATGTGACGGTCCTGCAGCAGGTGCTGAGCAACGGCATGATCTCGATCTTCGGAAGCCTGATCGCCCTCGTGGGCATTCTGATCACGTTGTTCATCCTGAACTGGGAGCTGGCAGCACTGGTTTCAGTGAGTGTGCCGATCATGGCCGCGACGCTGTGGATCTGGCAGCGGTACGCGCGCCGATCGTTCCTGCAGGCGCGGGCGACCATCTCCACGGTCAACGCCACGATCCAGGAGAGCGTTTCGGGCGTGCGGGTGATCCAGAGCGTCTCCCGTGAGCGGCTCAACTCCCGGTCATTCCAGGCGGTGAACGACGAGAACCGGAACGCGAACGTAGAGGCGGGCAAGGTCTCCGCGTTGGTGCAGCCGCTGGTGGCGCTGGTGGCGGCCTGCGCCATGGCCGTGGCCATCTTCGTCGGCGGCTCGATGGTCCTCGATGGGACGATGCAGATTGGGTTCCTGGTTTCGTTCACGCTCTACATCAATCGCTTCTTCGACCCCATTCGGGATATGACGCAGCAGTACACGAACATGCAGCGCGCAACGGTCGCGGCCGAGCGAATTTTCGAGATTCTCGACTGGCCGCAGGAAGTTTCCGATGTCCCCGAGGCAACGGAACTCGCCGACATCCGGGGCGAAGTCGAGTTCGATGACGTCCGGTTCGCGTACGCGATGAACAACATCGAGGTGATCAAGGGCCTGGACCTGCACATTCAGCCAGGCGAACACATAGCGCTGGTGGGCCCGACCGGTGCGGGGAAGTCCACGGTCATGAGCCTCCTCGCGCGGTTCTATGACGTCACTGGAGGCGAGGTGCGGGTGGATGGCCAGGATATCCGTACGGTCACGATGGCCTCGCTGCGGCGCCAGATGGGTATCGTGCTCCAGGACCCATTCATCTTCATGGGGACGATCCGTCAGAACATCACCTTCGGGCGGCCTGATGCCGGCGATGAGGAGGTGGAGGCCGCCGCGACGGCAGTCGGCCTGCATGAACTCATTTCGCAGATGCCGAGGGGCTACGAGACCCGCGTGCTGCCGGGCGGGGCGAACCTGAGTCTTGGGCAGCGTCAGTTGATCAGCCTCGCCCGTGCGCTGCTAGTATCTCCGCGAATCCTGATGCTCGATGAAGCGACGGCCGGCATCGATACGCAGACGGAAGCGCTGCTCCAGCAGGGCATCGCAAAAGTCATGGAGGGGCGCACTGCTATCGTCATCGCACACAGGTTGTCGACGATCCGCGATTCGGACCGGATTGTGGTGCTGCGGGAAGGCGAGGTCGCGGAGATTGGCAACCACGACGAGCTGATGGCCAGGGGCGGGCTGTACGCGGACCTGTACACCATGGGTTTTCGAGATGTGGGAGAGGCATCGGCCGCCGGCGGGTGACGGCAGCGGCTTGGCCTGGCTCCTCGCGTTTGCGTAGCATCGGCGCGCCATGCCTACCTCCAACGACAACAGTTCGCTCATCCCCGCCACACCAACTTCGAGCCGCCGGCTCGAATTCGACTTCCCGGGGCTCAAAATCGGGTGCGCCGAATACTCGGAAGGCCCGACCGGATGCACGGTGTTCCTCTTCGAGCGCGGGTGGCCGATGGCGATCGACAAGAGAGGTGGAATGGTGGGCACAACTGGTGATTTTGATTGGGCGCACGCGTTGACGTTCGCCGGGGGCTCGCTGCTCGGGTTGGAAGCAGCTGCCGGAGTGGGGGCGTTTCTCTTCGCCAGCAAGGACTATTCAACAAACCACATCCCGCTGGTGAACGGCGGCATCATCTGGGATTACGTGAACCGGCAGAACACGATCTACCCGGACAAGGCGCTGGGGCGGGCCGCCGCCGCCGGCGCGGTAGAAGGCGGCGTGCCGCTGGGCCGCATAGGGGCCGGCAGGTCTGCGACGCTGGGAAGGCACGGTTTCCGGCGGAACCCGGCGGGCAGGGCGCGGCGTTTCGCGAGTTTCGCGGCCTGCGAATCCTGGTGGTCACGGTGGTGAATGCGGTCGGAGCGATTATTGGCCGTGACGGGACGGTGCTGGCCGGAAACCTCAACCCCGCGACCGGGGAGCGCCGGCGCGCGGTCGATCTGCTGGCGCCTGAAATCCAGACTGTCCGTTCAGCGAACGGCCCGACTGAGAATACAACGCTTACAGCCGTGATCACGGACGCGAAACTCACGCCCCAACAGCTGGCGCAGTTTGGGCGCCAGGTGCACTCCTCCATGGCACGGGCGATCGACCCGTTCCACACCTCGACGGATGGTGACGTGCTGTACGCCGTGACGGCGAACAGGGTGGAGACGCAGGTGACAGCGGATGTCCTTGGGATGGTGGCGGCCGAAGTCGCCTGGGACGCGGTGCTCTCGGCAGTGGAGCCGGCCTAAGGGTCAGGCGGGAGCCGGAATAACCTGCTGGGCCCGCAGACGGCTGAACCACTTCCGGAACATGTCCTCGCTGTCCATACAGTCATGGAAGCCCGCCTGGCGGGCGGCGATGGTGCTGTTGAGGATCGGATTGGTAGGAGCCGGAGCTCCGGCCAACAGCATGTCGGTGTAGACCAGCGAGTTGTAGCCGACGAACTCCAGAATGTCCTCGGGGGCGGAGAGGGCGTACTTACGAACTAAAGCCCGCCACTCAGACGCGCGCGCCGGCAGCTCGCCAGCCAGGCGGAGCGGGCGTTCTTCCCCGGCTTTCATGCCCATTGCTTCTGCGATGGCTGGCCAGACGTTCGGCCAGAGGAACACATCGCCGTTGGTCAGGTTGAAGGTACCTCCCGCTGCGGAGCGTTCGCTCGCAGCCCAACCTAAGGCGCTCGCAACGAGGTCCGCGTCCACGGCCTCACGAAGCCCCTGGTGGCCCGGACGGCCGGGGAAGTGCAACGGTTCCCCGGCCTCCCTCAGGAGTGCCGCGTAGGCGGCCAGCACGGGGATCGGGTTCATGTTGTTGCCCCAGCCGGCGCCGTAGATGACGGTCGGACGAAAGACGGTCATCCCCCAGCTCGCCTCACGCTGCTGCTCACACAGATAGTCCTCCTGCACGAAGTAGAAGTTGCGGTGTTCGCGGCGCGGTTCGCGCTCGCGGAGGGGGATCCGGACGCCCGCGGGCCCGATGGAGGGGTGGTGAAGGCCGTAGGCCTTGGTGCCGTGGAGCAGGCTCACGTGCTTAAGCTGCGCGACCGCGGAAAGCGGTTCGAAGAGGTTGCGGAGCATAGCGCCGTTGCGTTCGATCGCTTCTTCTTCGATCCAGCCCGCGAAGAGGCCCGGGACCTCATGCAGCGCGGCGTAGACGAGGTGGGTGACTCCGCTGAACTGCCGCGCGGCATCCCGGCAAGCGTTCGCGTCCGACAGGTCGAGGGAGACGAAGCGCGCGCGGCCCGCGTCATTCGGCGGCCGGCGGGAGACGGCGATCACGTCCCAACCGGGCAGAGCCGAGAAATGCCTCACAGCGGCGCTGCCGACGAGTCCCGATGCTCCGGCGACGAGGACGGTGTTGCTCGGCATGTGGCGCCTGCTTTCACGTAGACTGCCGCGAATTGTAGGAGTGACTGCCTTGAGCCTGAACACAGACCTTGCGGAGCGGTTCTTCACTGCCTCGGCCGGCGGCGATACCGCGGCCATGACGGCACTCTGTGCCGAGGATGTGGTTGTTCGCCAGAACTCCGGCCCGAGCCTCGGTTTGCGGGCGCTCACGGGGCTTGCCGGAGCAGTCAAGAAGGCCGCGCCGGACTTCCGCTATGAGAACGCAGTCCGTTACGACACGGGCGCCGGGTTCGTAGAGGAACATGATGTGTGCGGCACGCTGGCCGACGGCACAACGTTCCGTATGGCTGTTTGCGTCGTCGCGACCGTGGCGGAGGGTTTGATTACGAGCATGCACGAATACCTGGACACTGCCGACGCTCAGCCCCTGCTCAATGCCATGTCGCGCCCTCGTTCATGAGCAACCCGTAGAATCCGCGCAATCCAGAACAGCAGGAGTTGCCTGTGTGCGTCCCGCACGATGCCCATCCGCCGATCGCCGCAATAGCAGGCGCCGCCATCGACACGGAAGACCTTGAATTGAATGCCGCCGACGGTACGCCGTTCGCGGCGTTTGCCGCACGCAGTGATGCGCCGAACGGCGTCGGGATTGTCGTCCTCCCTGATGTTCGCGGATTGTTCACGTTCTATGAAGAACTGGGGATGCGGTTTGCCGAGCAGGGCATGAACGCCGTGACGATTGACTACTTCGGCCGCACGGCTGGCGTGGGCAAGCGAAATGACCCGGAATGGAGCTTCATGGAGCATGTGATGAAGACCCATCCCGATACGGTGGCGCAGGACACGCGCGCGGCCGTGGAGTATCTGCGCTCAGAGGCCGGCGGCAGCTGCACGTCCATCTTCACCGTCGGATTCTGCTTCGGGGGTTCCAGTTCGTGGAACCAGGCGGCGGCCGGGCATGGGCTGGCTGGTGCGGTCGGCTTCTACGGACACCCATCACGGGTAGTCCAAAACCTGGTCTCGCCCGAGGCCGGGAAAGACATTCCCACCCCAATCTCCCTTGTCCCGAAGATGGCTTGCCCGATCATGGCGCTCCAGGCCGGCGAGGACCAGATGATCACCCAGGCCGATACCGACGCGTTTAAGGCAGCACTGGACAAGGCCGGCGTCGAGAACGAGGTGAAGACCTATGCCGGCGCGCCGCATAGCTTCTTCGATCGCGCGTACGAGCAGTACAAGGACGATTCTGCCGATGCCTGGAACCGCATCCTTGCCTTCATCGAGAAACACCGCGCGAAGTAGCGGAACGTTCGGTCAAAACACGAAGAGACCGGGCATCCTGCCCGGTCTCTTCATGTGTGCGGGCGCCGTGGGGACCTCAGCTAGCTGCGAGGGAGGCCCAGGCCGCGGGTGGCGATGACGTTGCGGTTCACTTCGCTGGTCCCTGCAGCGATGGTGCTGGCGACCGTGCTCAGGTAGGCGTGGGTTATGCGGCCCTTGATTGGCGCCAGCGGCGAGTTGTGGTGCAAACCGCCCAGCATGCCGAGCACATGCATTCCCGTGGAGGCAATGCGTTGGCCCAGTTCGGCGCCGTAGTTCTTGTTCATGGACGCCTCGTAGTTCGGGACCCCGCCCCGCTTCTGGATGGTGATTAGTCGGTAGGAAATCAGGCGCGCGATTTCCGCTTCGATGGCGCGGTCGGCCAGTTCGTTGCGGACCCGCTGCAGGCGATGGCCCAGTCCCCATGTTTCCGGCACGGACTTCACCGCGGCCACGATGTCATTGACGAAGTGCTTGTGACCGATCGCTCCGGCGATGTTGCTGCGTTCAAAGTCGAGCAGAGCAGCGCCGACGTACCAACCGCGG
>CAZKZR010000160.1:0-6840 GCA_964557245.1 uncultured Anaerolineaceae bacterium
AGAATTGCCGGTAGTACGGCTTGAGGGCCTCCGCTGTCTGCTTGTCCGCCACGATGGAATCGGCCCGTGCGCGGATCTGGTTCATCTTCTCGAAGTCGGCCATTTCCATGACCCTGCCGAGTTCGACCGCATCCGGAGCGCCGCCGCCGCCGAATCCGTCGGTGGCGTTACCGGAAACGCGGCCCCGCAGCAGCTTGGTGATGATCTCCGTCCAGCCGTCGCTAACCAGGTCTTCCTCGACCTGGCCGCCCACCAGCACGGTGGAGAAGTTCTCCATGCGGTGGCGTTGCCAGCCCGGCTTCAGCGAGTTCGCCCATTCCGGGTCCGTCGGGCGGTTGGCCCGGACGTCCACGGAGGAAGGCGTGCGCTGGAACACGAACAGCTGCTTCGCGCTGGCGCCAACGTGCGGGACGGCCTGGATCGCAGTGGCGCCGGTCCCAATGATGGCGACTCGCTTATCAGCGAGGCCGCTGAGGTTTCCGTAGCTGTCCCCGCCGGTGTAGTCGTAGTCCCAGCGGCTGGTGTGGAACGAGTGCCCCTTGAATGACTCGATTCCGGGCACGCCGGGCAGCTTGGGGCGGTTGAGCGGGCCGTTCGCCATCGCCACGAAGCGGGCGTAGAAGCTGTCGCCCCGGTCCGTGGAGATGTGCCACTTCTTCACCGCTTCGTCCCAGCGGACTTCCTTGATCTGGGTCTGGAAAAGCACATCGCGGTAAAGCTCGAAGTGCTGGGCGATGCGCTGGCAGTGCGCGCGGATCTCCGGCGCCTTGGCGTACTTCTCCGAGGGGACGTAGCCGGTCTCTTCCAGCAGCGGCATGTAGATGTAGGCCTCGGTGTCGCAGGCCGCGCCCGGATAGCGGTTCCAATACCAGGTGCCGCCGAAGTCGCCGCCTTTCTCGATCATCCGGATGCTTTGCACACCGGCCATGCGAAGCCGTGAGCCGATCAGCAGGCCGCCGTGGCCGCCGCCAACCACCGCCACGTCGACGTCGGTCGTGACCGGTTCGCGCACGATCGGCTGGACGTACGGGTCTTCGATGAAATGGGCGTACTCGCCGACAACTTCCAGGTACTGGTTGTTGCCGTCCGCGCGCAATCGCTTGTCGCGTTCCAGCCGGTACTTTTCGCGCAGCGCATCGGGATCGAATTCGAGGTTCTGGGGAGGTTCAGCAGTGGTCATATGTGGCTCCGGGCCAAGGAGATGATTCGCCCGTGTCTACGCATATATCCGCTGCGAGCAAGGGCCGTCTGGCCGCGAAGGGTGGCACCTTTGGCCCGGCCTCGCAACGGGAACGGTAAGAACGACGAGCCGACCCAACCTCCGGCCCCTCTCATTGCCCTTGCGGGCTAGGGCATCGCGTCCAGGCCATGAGTTCGCGAGGCATCTCGCAGTTGGCTCAGCAAGTCCAGGCCCATCGCTCGGCCGTCTGGAAAAAGGTCGTCTTTGTCCCATCGCCAGGCCGCGACCATCGCAAGCTTCAACGCGCGGCAGAGCGCGACCATTGTCGGGTCAGCGCCGGGATAGTAATCCGCGACGGCGTCGTCCGCGTGGGCGATATCGAACTCCACCGGCCCGCGGCAGCAGGTTTCCAGGTCGATGAACAGCGGTCCTTCGACTGTATTGAGAAGGTTGCCGGGGTGCGGCTCGCCGTGCAGGAGCTGTACGGCCAGGGCGCGTTGCTGGATGAGGAGCGTCAGCTTCCGCAGCGAGTCCAGCAGGAGCCGGCGATCGGCCTGGCCGAGCGCCGGGGAGAGGTCCGGGTCGCTCACGATGCGCTGAGCCTCCGCCACCCGGTCCGTGAAATGGGGCGCCGCCAACTCCACCTTGCGAAACGCCGCATGCAGCCCCTCCAGCGCCGCAGCGGCGGCCCCGGGAGCGAGGGGCTCGGCCGGCGTTTCGAAAAACCTCCAGAACGAGACCACGAAGTCGCCCTGCTCCATGACTCCGGTCGCGCAGCGCGCGTCCAACCCGGCGACTGGCGCCTCCACAGCCGCGAGTCGCCGAGCGACCGCCGCCTCGAAGCGTATCCCGGCGCGATGTGGGCCGAGGGCGACCCGCGCGAGGGTGTCGCAGGGCAAGAGCCGAACCGCGGCACGGTTCGAGTCATGCAGGACCACTGCATCGTCCGCTCGCAGCCCGAGGGACCGGGCGGCGGAGATGGCAGCCTCGACGGCGGCGGAGAGCGGAGCGCCTTGCATGACAGCGACTCTACTAGGAGCACGATCCTCGTGTGGAGGCCGGATCACTGACGCTGCCCGGGACGGCGGCACAGGCCACGGTCTTCGCGAACCTGCTCTGCCCCCGGTGCTAAACTGGCCTGCCGGAGGATCGCGCGCTGAACCGCCATGCCAGCCACGTAGCCCACGAGATTGACCGTGTCCGCAACGGCCGGCGCGAGCACGCGCCCGACTTCCTCGCGGTCGAGGAACCACTCGCTATCCGCCTCAGCCACACGGCAGCCGGCGGACGCGTTACCACGCCGCTGAGCGTGACCATGCGTACGCCCGGCCACGACTTCGAACTCGCCGCCGGCTTCCTGTTCGCTGAAGGCGTCGTCCGGCAGCGAGAGGACATCGAGGACATCGCCTACGACAGCGAGGCGGAGACCGAAGAGAACGCGGTGGTCGTGCGCCTCCGGGACGGGCTGAACATCGACCTGGACAGCCTCAAGCGAAACTTCACGGCAACCAGCGCTTGCGGCGTCTGCGGCAAGGCGTCGCTGGACGCCCTGGTACACGACGGCTGCCGGCCGCTGAAGAGCGCAGTGGAGATCCAGGGTTCCGTCCTTGTTTCGCTTCCCGCGGCAATGCTCACAGGCCAGAGCGGCTTCGAAACCACCGGCGGCGTGCACGCCTGCGGGCTCTTCAGCACGGACGGGCAGCTTCTCTCGCTGCGGGAAGATGTCGGCCGCCACAACGCGCTGGACAAGCTCGTTGGGCAACACCTGCTCGCCGGCACGATGGAACGCCTGGAAGGCGCGGTGCTGGTCCTCAGCGGGCGGGCGAGCTACGAGTTGCTGCAGAAAGCACTTCGCGCGCGGATTCCTATCGTGGCCGCAGTGGGCGCGCCGTCCAGCCTCGCGGTGGAGATCGCGCGGACCTTCAACGTCACCCTCGCCGGCTTCCTCAAGGCCTCGGGGTTCAACGTGTACGCGGGAGGAGACCGGATTCGTGAGTAGCGGACCGAAGCATTTTGAAGAATGGAGTGCCGCCCGAGCGACGGAAACGATCGCCGATCTGCGCGATTTGCCTGGCGCCTGCCTTCCCGTGCTCCATGCACTCCAGGGCCAGTTCGGCTACATCCACGATGAGGCCATCCCGTTGGTCGCCGACGCGCTGAACCTTTCGAAGGCTGAAGTCGTCGGCGTCGTCGAGTTCTACACCGACTTTCGCCGACGGCCTCCGGCTGAGCATGTGGTGAAGGTCTGCCTCGCCGAATCCTGCCAGGCCATGGGCAGCGCAGCGTTGCTGGCGCGCGTCGAGAGCCTCCTCGGCGCGGAGAGCGGCGGAAAGAGCGCCGACGGCAGGTTCGAGATCCAGCCGGTGTACTGCCTCGGCAACTGCGCCCTTTCGCCGGCGATGGTGGTGGACGAAAAGCTCCACGGGCGGCTCACGCCTGAACGCGCGAGCGCACTGTTCGCGGAGGCCCGCCCGTGAGCGTCTGGGTGCCGCTGGATTCCGGTGCGCGGTCTGTGGGCGCGGACGAGGTGGCCGAAGCCATCTTCGCCGAGGCTGAACGGCGCGGACTCGGAATCGACTTGCGCCGGAATGGCTCGCGCGGAATGTACTGGCTTGAACCCATGGTTGAGGTGGACACCCCCGCCGGTCGGGTCGCATACGGGCCGATTTCTGCCGGCGACATCCCCGGCCTCTTTGACGACGGATTCCTCGAAGGCTCCGCTCATCCCCTCCGGCTGGGGGCCACCGCGGGGCTGCCGTACTTCGCACGACAACAGCGGATCACCTTCCAGCGCTGCGGGGCCATCGAGCCCCATTCAATCGAGGATTACCGTGCCCACGGCGGCTTCGTTGGCCTGGAGCGCGCCCTGGCGATGGAGCCGGCCACCATCGTTGAGGCTGTCACCGCTTCCGGTCTGCGCGGCCGCGGCGGTGCTGGCTTCCCGGCCGGCCTCAAGTGGAAGACCGTCCTCGATGAACCGGAGCCCCAGAAGTACATCGTCTGCAATGCCGACGAAGGCGACAGCGGCACCTACGCCGACCGGATGCTCATGGAAGGCGATCCGTTCACGCTCATCGAGGGAATGACCATCGCCGGCCTCGCGACGGGCGCGACGCAGGGCTACATCTACATCCGCTCGGAGTACCCGGACGCTTTCGAATCGATGCACACCGCCATCGGCCTCGCGCGACAGGCGGGCTACCTCGGCGATTCCGTGCATGGCAGCGGCCGCGCGTTCGACATCAACGTCCGGCTCGGCGCCGGCGCCTACATCTGCGGCGAAGAGACGGCGCTGCTCGAGTCGCTCGAGGGCAAGAAGGGCCTGATCCGCCCGCGTCCGCCCCTGCCGGCGGTGAAAGGCCTGTTCGGCTGCCCGACCGTGGTCAACAACACGCTCACGCTTGCGACGGTGCCAATGATCCTGGCGGAAGGCCCGGAGAAGTACTCGGCGTTGGGCGTCGGCCGATCACGCGGGACTGCCGTGATGCAACTCGCGGGCAATGTACGGCAGCCGGGCCTCATCGAGGTGCCATTCGGGATCTCGCTGCGCGAGCTCATCTACGGCTTCGCCGGAGGCACCGCGAGCGGGCGTCCGCTTCGGGCGGTGATGTGCGGGGGGCCGCTGGGCGCCTACTTCCCGGAATCGCTGCTCGACACGCCGATCGACTACGAGTCTTTCAGCGAACGCGGCGGTCTCCTCGGCCACGGCGGCGTGGTCGTCTTCGACGACACCGTCGACATGGCGAAACAGGCGCGCTTCGCGATGGAGTTCTGCGCCATCGAAAGCTGCGGCAAGTGCACCCCCTGCCGCATCGGTTCCACCCGCGGCGTCGAAGTGATCGACCGGATCATCGCGGGCGAAGAGCGGACGAAGAACTTTGAAGTGCTCGATGATTTGCTCGAGGTAATGAAAGACGGGTCGTTGTGCGGGCTCGGTGGCCTGACGCCGTATCCTGTTGGAAGCGCTCTCCGGCATTTCCCGGAAGACTTCGACCGAAACGTGCAGCGCGAGGGGGTTCCGCGATGACACTGGTACGAGAAATCGACTACGGCACGCCCGCGCGCGACGCCGCCACACTGGTCACGCTCGAAATCGACGGCAAGTCCGTCACCGTACCGGCTGGCACCTCGGTTATGCGCGCGGCCGTCGAATCCGGGGTCACCGTCCCCCGCCTTTGCGCCACGGACAGCCTGGAGCCGTTTGGCAGCTGTCGCCTCTGCCTGGTGGAGATCGAAGGGCGCAGGGGGACTCCCGCGTCCTGCACGACTCCCGCTGAAGCCGGCATGAAGGTCACCACCCAGAACGGGAAGCTCGCGCGAATGCGGCGCAACGTGATGGAGCTGTATATCTCGGACCACCCGCTGGACTGCCTGACCTGCCCCGCGAACGGCAACTGCGAACTGCAGGACATGGCCGGGGTGGTCGGTCTGCGCGAAGTGCGCTACGGCTACGAAGGCGAGAACCACCTCCACGAAGCCAAAGACGAGTCAAACCCGTACTTCAGCTTCGACCCCTCCAAGTGTATCGTCTGTTCCCGCTGCGTGCGGGCCTGCGAGGAGACCCAGGGCACCTTCGCCCTGACGGTGAAAGGCCGCGGCTTCGCCTCCAAGATCTCGCCCGGCGACATGCTCTTTCTCGATTCCGAGTGCGTCTCCTGCGGGTCCTGCGTGCAGGCCTGCCCGACGGCGACGCTCACCGAAAAAAGCGTCATCGAGATGGGCCAACCGACGGACAGCGTGGTGACGACCTGTGCCTACTGCGGCGTGGGCTGTTCGTTTAAAGCCGAGCTCCAGGGCAACGAAGTGGTCCGGATGATGCCGTTTAAGGACGGCAAGGCGAACCACGGGCATTCCTGCGTGAAGGGCCGCTTCGCGTGGGGGTACACCACTCACCAGGATCGCATCCTCTCGCCCATGATCCGCGAAAAGATCACGGATCCCTGGCGCGAAGTCTCCTGGGACGAGGCGATCAGCTACGCGGCGAGCGAGTTCAAGCGCATCCAGGCGAAATACGGCAACGACTCCATAGGCGGCATCACCTCGTCTCGCTGCACCAATGAGGAGACGTTCCTGGTCCAGAAACTGGTGCGGGCCGGGTTCGGTAACAACAACGTCGATACGTGCGCCCGCGTCTGTCACTCGCCCACTGGCTACGGCCTTAAGACCACCTTCGGGACGTCCGCCGGCACGCAGGACTTCGATTCCGTGGACGATGCCGATGTGGTCATGGTCATCGGGGCGAACCCCACCGACGCGCATCCGGTGTTCGCCTCGCGCATGAAGCGGCGGCTGCGCGCGGGCGCGCAACTCATCGTCGCTGACCCGCGCCGGATCGACCTCGTGAAGCAGCCCCACATCGAGGCGAAGCACCACCTCGCCCTTCGGCCCGGGACGAACGTCGCCGTCATCAACGCGATGGCGCACGTGGTCGCGACCGAGGGTCTCGTCGACGAACGGTTCGTGGCCGAGCGCTGCGACATGGCGACGTTCAACCGCTGGCGAGCGTTCGTCAGCGAAGACCGCAACTCGCCCGAGGCAGTCGAGTCCATCACGGGCGTTCCAGCCGAGGAAGTGCGCGCAGCAGCCCGGCTCTACGCCACGGGTGGCAACGCCGCCATCTACTACGGGCTCGGTGTCACCGAGCACAGCCAGGGCTCGAC
>CAZKZR010000161.1:0-6817 GCA_964557245.1 uncultured Anaerolineaceae bacterium
ACCACGGCGACTTCGCCGATTCGGAGGTTGCCGCTGCCGCTGGCGCCGAGCGTGGAGCCAGGGTTAAAGCCGAACCAGCCGAAGGCGAGGATGAAGGTGCCGATGGCAGCCATGTTCAGGTTGTGGCCCGGGATGGCGTTGGATGTGCCGTCGTTGTTGTACTTGCCCAACCGCGGCCCGAGGACGATGGCGCCGGCAAGCGCCGCCCAGCCACCGACCATGTGGACAACGCCGGAACCTGCGAAGTCGACGTATGGTCTTTCCAGCCCGCTCCCGTTGAGGTCGAACAGCAAGCCACCGCCCCAGGCCCAGTTGGCTACCAGGGGCTGGATGAGTGCGCCGACGAAAACACCCCAGATGCAGAAGCTGATCCACGTCCAGCGTTCGGCCACTGCGCCGGTGAGGATCGTCGCGGCGGTGTCCATGAACACCATCTGGAAGAGGAAGAGGACGGCCACTCCGACGTCCCAGCTATCCGGGGCGAGGAAGAAGCCCTTATATCCGAGGATGCCGTAATCGCCGATCGCCCACTCTTTATCGAGTGTGAGCAGGCCAGAACCCAGGTTGACCGGCCCGGTCAGGCCGACGCCGCCGAAGGCGAAGGCAAAGCCCACCGCCCAGTACGCCGTCATGCCGATGCCGTAGACCATGAAGTTGGTCATCATCACGTGCATCGCGCTCTTCGCCCGGCAGAAGCCCGTTTCGACCATTGCGAAGCCGGCCTGCATGAACATGACCAGGTAGCCAGTGATGAGCACCCAGACGAAGTTGATGGCGATGCGGTTCTGGTTGACGTAGGCGGAGAGCTGGTAGGCAAAGGGCTCGTCCGTCTTGGCCTGCTCGAACATCGGGTCGGGATTCCCGTCCGCGTCGACGCAGGCGAAGCCCATTCCGCCGCCGGGCGTGATGCAACCGAGGTCTTCCGGGGTGCCGACCGTAACGCCGGATGGGTCCGGTTCCGGGCCATCAGCGAATGCGGAATGGGCGCCGAAGGCGAGCGCGGCCGCCGCCATCGGGGCGAGAATCGCGAAGTACCGGATGGTCGCGAACGAGCGCGGTTTGGCAGCGCGAGCGGCGCGGGCCGCGGAGATCGCCGGCATGTGGCGCATCGCCGCTTTGCGGGCGGCTTCGAGCCGCGCCGCGCCGGCCCGGACGACGAGCTTGCCGTTGCCGTCCTTGCCGACGAGCTCGAGACCGGATTTCGTCACGCGATTTCCGGAGAATTCCTCGTACGGGCGGAACAGGACCTTGCCGAGCGCCACGCCCTTGGAGGTGAAGCGGTAGCGGACCGGGACCTGGACGATGCCGAACGCCGCGCCCATGGCCAGCATCTCGACCGGAGCGGTGAGATAGCCGCTGATGGCGCCGATCAGGAGCAGGGCTCCGGTCGAATACAGGAACATGCGATGGAAGCGCATCCGCTCGATGAAGTTCAGCGAGACTTCGGCTTCCGTAACGCCTTCGACTCTGGCGCCGCGGATGGCCGTGACCCGGCCGAGGGCCAGGATCATCGATCCGATGACCGGCATCAGGAACAGTAGGTTTTGCACTGTTAGTTCTCCCCCTGGATCTGAAGTTCCTTGCGCCCAAACAGGCCTTTGGGCAGGAGATTCGAGAGCTTTGGACGCGCGGTGCGCCGGTAATAGATGCCCTTCGCCTTGTCCCGGCAGAATTGCCTGAGCTCAAACGCCGCGTGCCTGCTCTCCGTATCCGGGACCGGCAGCGCCAGCGCAGCGTCGAGCTGCGTGACTGCCTGGTCGTAGAAGCCGAGGCGGGCGAGGAATTCGGCGTACTTGCTCCGGCAGATGAAGCTGCTGGGAGCCAATCGGACCGCGGTCTCCAGCTCATCGCGGGCGTCAGCAACCCGCGTGCTGCGCAGATACGCGATTCCCCGGTATGCGCGGGCCACGGCATTCGCCGGCTCGTCGGCGCAGAGCGCGTCAAGGATGGGCGCCGCCGCAGCGACATCGTTCTTGCTCAGGAGCTCACACGCGGCGCGCAACCGAGGATCGGCGGTGGTGGCAGGCGCTGGAACGCGCTCCGCGACCGCATAGAGCGCGGACCCGCACTGGCTGCAAAACCGGCTACCTGGTTGGACCGATTCGCCGCATTGGCCACAGAACTTCACGTCCATGGCTGGCGAACCTGACTACTCGACCTGACGATTCGCATTTGGACCCCCTTCGCTTGTCCGGCCATGCGGCGCGGAATAGAACAAGCGCAGAGGTCAGAAATCGTGTCAGCGGTCCCGGCGCTGATGGCCGGAAACAACGATGCTGGACTTCGTTCGAGCGCGGTCAGAATCCTCAATTGCTTGGGGATTGCCTCTCCGAGCCCCTCTACGCTTCGAACAAGGCGAAGGTTAGGAGCGGGATATTTCAGGCGAATGTCGTCTCGGTTTCCACTTTATTTCTCGAAGATGACGATGCTATTTCGGCTGCAAAATGCAGGAAGCTGGCGTCCCGGGTGGGAGCGCCAGCTTCCTGGAGTAGCTGCGAGCGGATGAATTAGTGGGCTGCGCGGATGGACGTCAGGTCGTACGCGTTGAGGTCGTGCTCGCCAAGGTCGAGGCCTTCCTCCTCCTCGGCGGGGCTGACGCGGAGGCCCATGACGGCGTTGATGCCGATGAAGCAGATGGCGGAGAGTGCCGCTGTCCAGGCGAAGATCACGGCCACGCCGACGACCTGCGCGATGAACTGCTCAGCTCCGCCACCAAGCAGCAGGCCGTAGCCGTCGGCTTCGCCGTAGGCCACGTTGATGCCTTCTTTGGTGGAGAAGAGCCCGACAGCGAGGACGCCCCACATGCCGCAGACAAGGTGCACCGGCACGGCGCCTACCGGGTCATCGATCTTGAACCGCTCCAGCAGGTCGATGGCGATGGGTACGAGAATCGCGGCAACAACGCCGATGACGATCGCGGCCCAGGGATCAACCGTGGCGCAGCCGGCTGTGATACCGACGAGGCCGCCCAAAACTGCATTCAGGATGATTCCGATGTCGTACTTGCCGGTCTTCATCTTCGTGAAGAAGACAGCCGTAACGGCTGCGGCGCAGGCGGCCAGCGTGGTGGTGACAGCGACCTTCGCCGCTACTTCGGCGAAGCCTCCGGTGACCACGAGCGTGGAGCCCGGGTTGAAGCCGTACCAGCCCAGCCAGAGGATGAACACGCCAAGCACGCCGAGCGGGATGCTGTGGGCCTTCGTGACGGCCGGGTTCTTGTCCGGGCCGAAGCGGCCGGTGCGCGCGCCGACAACCATAGCGCCGACGAGCGCCGCCGTACCGCCGACCATGTGCACCACGCCGGAACCGGCGAAATCGATGTAGCCGTTGGCCATGAACGGGTCGTCAGTGAAGGCGGTGAGCCAGCCGTTCACATCCCATGCCCAGTGGACGACGAAGGGATAGATGAGGCCGGAAATGAAGGCGGTATAGATAAGGTAGGCGCTGAACTTCGTTCGTTCGGCCATGGCCCCAGAAACGATGGTGGCCGCGGTCGCTGCGAAGGCGAACTGGAACATCCAGGTCCCATAGGCGGTG
The DNA here is from genome assembly GCA_964557245.1 of uncultured Anaerolineaceae bacterium. Taxonomy (GTDB): domain Bacteria; phylum Chloroflexota; class Dehalococcoidia; order Tepidiformales; family Tepidiformaceae; genus Amarobacter. The sequence continues at coordinate 3,538 of CAZKZR010000161.1, forward strand.
AAATCGCCGCTGAGGAAGAAGTTCCCGTTGCCCATGAATCCGTTGGATTCGTCGCCACTGAGCCCGAAGGCGATGGCATAGCCGGATGCCCAGAAGAGCAGGCCGCCGACGCAGGCGTCGAGCATGTTCTTCATGAGGATGTTGCCGGTGTTCTTCGCCCGGGTGAAGCCGCCTTCGACGAGAGCGAAGCCTGCCTGCATCCAGAAGACGAGGAAGGCGGTCATCAACAGCCAGACCATGTTGATGGCCGTCGTCAGGTCGGCCAGCGTTTCCTCTGTTGTGGGGCCTTCGGGTTCCTGGGCTGCGACGGTGGACATGAGCGCTAATGCGAGCAAGCCGCCGAACAGGGCGAAGGCAGGGCGGCGCAAGCGCCGCCCCTTGAGGACGTGGTTCATTCGCGAGACCCCCGGTGATACGGCGCGTGCGCCAGAGATGCACCAATGCCGAGTTCGCCGGACCCCATTCCGGGCGTTCGCGGGATTGGATGGGCGCAAGCTAGGAATTCAGCGTTGCCAACGAGTTTCCGCGCTGTTTCGGCGGTATTTCCTTGTCGTGACGTTAAGGTTTCCGGCCGCGAGCACGCCGCTCCGCGAACTCAAATGAACCCGGCTAGACCGTCCAGAGCCCCGAAACACCGCTGCGCAAAACCGCGGTCCGGTAGCGAAGATCCCAGATGGACCGCCGCATTACCTTGCGGACGGACCATTCCTCCAGGCGCGCCTCCCCCTCCTCGCGCGTGCGCAGAGCGGGATCAACATCGCAAACAACCTGCTGGAGCCAGGCGTGGGCCTCGTTCAGTCCCCGCGCACCGGGCCGCAACTCAGGAAGGCGGTTTGCGCGCAGCCGGGCGGCCAGAGCGAGCTGCGCGCGCGCTGCCTCGCCGAGGACCGCCTCGCGATCCTTGCCCCGGCTGAACAGCTGCAACGTCTGTTCCGGCAGCGAGAGGACGAGTTCACGGTACTGGTCAGCAGCGAGGTCGTGTGCATTTGCCCAGCCGGGGAACTCGTTCGCTGCGGCAGTGTGGGCATCGTGCAGGAAGAACGCCGTGGTCTGGCCGTGGGCGACGTCAGCACCGGTTTCCAGGACCTGCGCGGTGCTGATGGTGTCCTTATCCACATCGGCGTGTTCAGCGGAACGCTGGTGCGCCCATGCCGTGAATTCTGCGATGGCCCCGGCGACGCGCTCCTGCGGCGCCTCTGAAGGGCCGATGAGCGCCGCGCAGCCGACGACTTCGAGGCACCAGGCGAGGCTGAACCCGGCGGTGCCGCGTTCGATAGCGAGGGTCAGGTTCTGGGGGCGCTTCACCGCCACAGTCTAGATTTGGCGCGCTGCTGGGTCACGCGCCGCGCGGCGGTTCGGGGAGTGGGCGGGTTCGCCTTACAATCGAGGGCGTGAAGAACACTCGCATCTTCCTCACACGGCATGGGCAGACCGTGACCAACAAGGAAGGGCGGTTTTGCGGCCATTCGGAGACGGACCTGACAGAGCTCGGCGAGGCGCAGGCCCGCTCGCTCGGCGCCCGGCTCGCAACGGAGAAAATCGACGCCTGCTACACGAGCGACTTCTCGCGCGCGATGCGAACCGCCGCCTTGATCGCGGGTGAGCGGCGAATCACGCCCCAGGTCGACCCTGATCTGCGTGAATTGCACTACGGTCAATGGGAACTGGAGCGCGAATCCGAGATTCGAAAGCGTTCGCCGGAACAGCACAAGCTCATGCGCGAGGAGCACCCGTCCTGGCGGCCGCCGGGCGGCGAGACGGTCGCGGAAGTGCGGGCCCGGACGTTCGCCGCATTCGAACGCATCGTCGCGGCGCAGGGCGGCAAACGGGTCCTCGTGGTATCTCACGGGACGGCGATCAACTGCTTGCTTTCGGCGATCCTGGGGATGCCTGAATCGCACGTCTTCCGGATCGACGTTGCGAACTGCGGGCTGACCGAGATCGATGTCCGGGCAGGCCGGGCGTACCTGGCGCGCATCAATGAAACGGCCCACCTCGCGGGCCTGAAGTGACGCGAACCGCGTGATCCCTATCGGTGACAGCAACCGCCGCAGGACAACGCCGTGGGTCAACTACGGCATCATCTTCCTGAACATCGTGGTGTTCCTGTACATGGCGACGCTGAGCGCCACTCCGCCCGCGACGCAACGGGAAGAGTCGCGGCAACTGGTCCAGCAGACGGAGACCGTCTGCTATGGCTACCCGACCTATCCCACGGACGCGGACCGGTTCATCTGCAAGTACGGGTTCCAGCCGAAAGAGTTCTTTGACACCGTGCGCGGCGATTCGCCTGTCCGGGGGACGAACCGCACCATCGCGCTGGTCTCGATTATCACGGCACTGTTCCTGCACGGCGGCTGGCTGCACATCATCGGCAACATGCTCTTCCTCTGGGTCTTCGGGGATAACATCGAAGACCGCCTGGGGCATCTCCGCTACCTATTCTTCTACCTGGCGGCGGGCATGCTCGCCTGCCTCGTGCAGGGTGCGCTGGACCCGGGCAGCGCGGTGCCGGTGATCGGCGCCAGCGGCGCCGTGGCCGGGGTGCTTGGGGCGTACCTGCTCTGGTTCCCAAAAGCGACCATTCGGGTGGTCATCCCGTTCTTCATCCTCATTTTCATTCCCATACCGGTGCCGGCGTGGGTGATGATCGGGTTGTGGTTCGTGCAGAACCTGCTCTCCGGGTACGCCACGATCGCTGATGCGGCCGCGCCGGACGCGGGTGTGGCGTGGTTCGCGCACATCGGAGGATTCCTGTTCGGCCTCGTGATCGCCGCACTGGCGGGGCAACGGCCGCATCGCCCCAGGCCGCGAATCTACTCGTAGACAGCGGGCACCCGTAAATTCTCCGTAAATCATTCCCGGACGGAGCCCGCTCAACGTTCCCGCTAGCAAAGCCCGACAGTACGGTGACGGACGGCGAACGCTACGTTCGTTGAGGGTTTATGTTCAGAAAACTGCTGTTCGCGGGCACTTCCCTGGCATTCCTGGCGGCGATGCTGACCTTCGCCACGGCGAGCCAGTGGAAGACGGCGGACGCTCTGACGAACTGCTCGGCCAATAGCGGTGGCTGGAACGCCGCGGAAAACGAATTACTGGGCCTTATCAACAATTTCCGGCAGCAGAACGGCGTTGCGCCGCTGACAGCGTCACCGGCTCTCGCAAACATGGCAGCGTGGATGGCGGAAGACATGGCACCACACGGCGGGCCTAAAACATCAGAACACGGCGACTGGAGCGATCGCACATTCCGGACGAGGTCGGTGGATTGCGGAGCCAC
>CAZKZR010000162.1:0-6786 GCA_964557245.1 uncultured Anaerolineaceae bacterium
ACACGGCCTCGCTGGAATCGGGGCTTTCGGATTACATGCTGATGATGACTCACCGGGGCGAAGCGAGGCTCAAGGGCCAGCGGCGGCTGGGCGGGGTAGACCTGGCGGTGCGAGGGTTGAAGGGGGAGCGGCCGGGACTTACGGCGAAGGGGTGACGGGCGAGACGCGCCAGGCCCCTCGTTCAGATCAACCGGGAGAAGAAAGTGTCCGGCGGGCGGCCCGCAGTTCGCCCATGGCCGCGTAGAACGGATGTGCCTGGTTGTGGTCGCGGTTCAACGGGACCCGGAGGGCTCGGACTACTTCGGCCTCGACGGTCCAAGGTTCGGGGTGTTCCACCCACACCACCCGGGCGTGGTCATCCAACCAATCACTGAGGAGGGTTTCAGTGGCGCCAAAGCTCACCTTCCCTGAAGCGGGAACGACTGTGAGGCCAAGCTGCTCGGCCATCAGGGAACCAAGGCTAAGCCGGAGGGTCGATCCACGCGCATTTCCAGTGAGGTGGTTCCGAAGACGCTTCCTGAGATTCGAGGCGGATCCCGGCCGGCCGGGCGCGATGCCGATGTAGAGCAGCGACCAAGGTCCAACGAATGTACCGATGCCATGAATCGAGGCATGCGGCAGGACATCGAAGTACCAGCCGTAGATCCCGTGCGACGGGGGAACGGGCGACGGCGGGGCGGTCAATTCGGCGCGGGTGTACAGCCTCGGCGGATTCCGAAACACCTCCACGACATTGCTCGCGTTCATCCCCGGATTCTAAACGCGGGACAACTTCTCTACCGCCAGAGCAGGATGTTCTCTTTCACGAAGTGCCACGTGTGGGCTTCGCGGTAATGCATCACGTATTCCTGCAGAAGCTTGGGTGCACCGACGGCAACGATGATTACGGTGAGCCAGCGCCAGTTCGGGATGCGGAACGCCGGGTCGATGGAGCGCATGCCAGCTACGAAGACGTAGAAGTTCTCGACGATGTTGGGAGTGAGGAAGAAGGTCTGGCGTACGCCCGTGATTTCGAAGAAAGCCACTCCTGAGGCGCGAAGGGCGAACAGCGCAACCATGGTCCAACCGGCGAGCACGTCGCCCCAGAGGCGGTAGGCAACGAAGGCTTCGATTGCGAGGTAATAGAGGTCAAACCCTTTGTCAACAAGGTGGTAGTGACCGGCGAGGGGCTCGACCCCGAAGGCGTCCTGGAGGATGGAATCGCTGGCATCGGCGGGGATGGAGAGCAGGGCTCCGACGAGGTTCCAACGGAAGATCAGCAGCGGGACCAATCCGCGAATGGAGATGATGAGCAGCAGGACGAGCAGGCTCTTGTCCATCACGCGTTCCCACTCACAAGCATCACGAAGGTGACGATCGCCGGGACGTAGATAACACCGAGGACGACGGCAAGGATGAACCCGCGACGAAGCCGCTCTGCCGGCGCGCAATCGAAGAGGCGGTTCAACACGGGTTCAGCGTGCGCCGCCGCGACGGTGCCCGTCGCGGGACATTGGTGCCGCTGGGACTGCCCGAGAGGGTCAATCTGGGGCGGGCCGCCGGTTCAGCCGAGCCGAGAGTTGTTCGATCGCGCTGCCGAGTTCGCGCACTTTGAGCCAGTGGCTCATGCCGGCGTAGACGGCTGCACCGGCGGTTGCCCCGGCGACGGCAACCACAAGGTTGTCTCGCCAGCTGGTGAGTTCCAGTGGCGAGAGCATGAGAGCGAGAAAGAGCGCCATGACGGAGGCCGCGAGCGCGACGATCCCGATCGCCCTGAGGTCATCGGCGGCGGGTGCGCTCGTACGCCGGGAGTAGAGCGCGTAGAGCGCCGCCCATTCGAACCAGGCGGCGAGGGACACCGAAAACGCGAGGCCCTCGTGTTCGAACCGATGCCAGAGCGCGGCGCTGACGACCAGATTCAGGACGACCGCGGCGACGGCGAGCAAGACGGGCGTGCGCGTATCGCCGAGGGCGTAGAAGCCGCGACTGTGGATCTCGATGCCAGCCTGGGGAACGATGCCGAGGCAGTACCAGCCGAGGGCGGAGGCAGTAATCAACGAATCGAGGCGGGTGAACTCGCCGCGTTCCAACAAGACGACGGTGGCCGGTTCGCGCAGGATTGCGAGACCCAGTGCCGCGGGGATGGTCAGGAACATGATGACGCGGAGGACGCGGGAGATGGTGTTGCGGAGCGACTGGATGTCTTCATCTGCGGCGTGATCGGCGAGGCGAGGGAAGACGGCGGTGGACAGGGCCATGCCGAAGAGGGCGAGCGGAAGCGTGGCGAGGAGCCATGCATAGGTAAGCTGAGAGATGGCTGACGCGCCGACTTTGGACGCGAAGAAGCCCGTGACGACGAAGTTGAACTGGGCGGCCGCAAGGCCAACTACGCGCGGACCCATGAGGCGGGCCACCTCACGGACGGCTGGATCGTGACGGCCGAACCCCGGCTGCCACTTCATTCGTTCCTGGAACAAACCGGGGACCTGGACGAGCAAATGGAGCGCCGCGCCAGCTACCACTCCATAGGCAAGACCCTTCACGCCCCAGCGGTCGGCGAGGAAAACGGCGCCGAAGATGATCGCGAGGTTGTAGAGCATGGGTGAGAGCGCGGGGAGGAAGAACCGCTGGCGCCCGTTGAGGATGCCCGTGACCATGCCGCTGACAGCGAACAGCAAGGGCGAGAGCAGCATGATGCGGGTGAGGGTGACGGCCTTGTCCGTGAGTTCATCATGGCGGCCGATGTCTTTGCCGAGCCCCGGCGCGAGCAGCGGAACGAGCAGGGGGGCGAAGATGAACGCGACCACGCAGAGGGCGGCAGTCGCGGTGGTCACAACGTTGATCACGTGGCTGGCGAGGCGCAGGCGGCTTCTTCGCTTTCGCGCCGGTAGATTCGCGCGAATACCGGGATGAAGGCGCTGCCCAGCGTGGCGCCGGCGAGCACCTGGAAGATCAGGTCAGGGACACGGAAGGCAATGTTGTATGCGTCGACATCGGGGCTGGCGCCGAAGGCGCCCGCGATGGCGACAGTGCGGACAATGCCGAGCAGTCGGGAGCCGATGAACCCGAATGCGACGATGGCGGCGGCGATGGCGAGCCCGCCGGAGCGGGCCGGTGGACGCGCGGCGTCTGTCTCGGCGGGGGCGGGTTCCGCCATGGGGAAATGCTAGGACGGGGCGAGACTATGGGCTGAGGGCGGGTATTGCGGGCCGGCTTACTCGTCTCCTATAGTGGCCGAGTGGACACTTTTGCATACGGATCGGGCGCCGAGTAGCGAATGAACGCTGAGATAGTCCTCGAATTCGTTGGACCCGAGCGAGCGGCCGAGGTGCGCGCCCTGATGCTCGCGGCGTTCCGGGAGTACGACGAGGTGCTCACGGTGCCTTCGAGTGCGATGGTCGAGACGATCGAGGATGTGGCTAAGCACATTGCGGCGGGAGGTGCGGTGCTCGCCATCGCTGACGGTCAGTGCGTTGGCTCCGGTCGATTTGAGATGCGCGAGGACCACGTCTACATCGGGCGGCTGTCGGTGTTGCCCGACTTTCGCGGCCGGGGCATCGGCGCGCTGATGATGACGGCGCTGGAACAACGGGGCGCGGCACTTGGCGCCCCTGAGGCGCGCATCGGTGTCCGGACGTTGCTGCCGAGGAACATCCAGCTCTACGAACGGCTGGGGTATGTGGTCACCGCAACCTACAAGCATCCGCGGGGCGACGAGATCATCGTGGATATGGCGAAGCCGCTGCGCTAGCCGTCACGCTCCTCCGGCCGTTGGCGCGCACGCCACCACTTACGTACCGTTCCGGTGACCAAGAACGCAGCCAGCGCACAAGACGAACCGACTCCGGGCCCCGAAAGGCCGAGCGCCCAGAACGGCAGATAGAACGCGAACGCGACTGCTAACAGCAGCGGCAATGCGTATCTCAGCTTCACGGTGCTGACTCAATCGCTGGGACTGCCTTGAGCAAGTTCATATCACCACGGGCGGGCGGCGCTTCCACAGGCCGGTAGCCTGCTCGAATGCGTGGGCGAACTGGAGCAGTTCCAGTTCCTGGCGGTAGCGGCCGACGATCTGGACGCCGACGGGCAAACCGTCCGGCGTAAAGCCGCAAGGGACGGATATCGCCGGATGGCCGGTCATGGTGATGTAGTAGCAGGACTTCATCCAATCGATGTAGGTATCCATCTGGACGCCATTGATCTCGGTTGGGTACGGCGTTTCCACGGAGAAGGGCGGCACCTGGTTGACCGGCAGGACGAGGAACCGGTATTCGCCCATGAAGTCGCACATTCGGCGGAAGACTTCGGCTCGCAGGTTCTCCGCGCGGGCGACCTCGGCGCCGGTGAGGTTCAGCCCTTTCTCGATGTTCCAGGCGGCGGTGTCTTTCAGCTGCGCCCGGTGCGTCTGCAGGAGGTGGCCGTGGACCTGCGCGAGATTGAGCGCCCGTAGCGTCTGAAACGCCTCGTAGGCGGGTTCAAGGTCCGGGCAAGCCTGATCGACCTCGCAGCCGAGCGTTTCGAACAGCGATCGAGCCGCCGCAATCACATCGCGCACCGGCGGCTCCACCGGCAGTCCCCCGAAGTCGGGGCTCAAGGCGATGCGCGTACCTCTGAACTCTCGCTCAAGGGGAGCATCGAATCGCGAGCCTTCTTCGCTGATGGAAATCGGCGAAAGAGGGTCGGGGCCGGCAAGCACGCTGAGCAACAGGGCGACATCGCCGACCGTGCGAGCCATAGGCCCGGGAACGCTGAGCGCCGACCAGGACCCGGCGGGTCCGGGGACTCGACCGGGTGAGCAACGGAGCCCCACGACGTTGTTGAAGTTCGCCGGATTGCGGAGCGAGCCGCCCATATCGGAACCGTCGGCGATTGGCACCATGCCGCAGGCGAGCGCGACGCCCGCGCCGCCGGAGCTTCCTCCGCAGGTTTTCGAGGTGTCCCACGGGTTCAGGGTGGCGCCGAAGACGGGGTTGAACGTCTGCGAACCGAGCCCGAATTCCGGCGTGTTCGTCTTGCCGAGTGTGATCGCGCCCGCAGCCTTCGTCCTCCTCACGGGGAGCGCATCGAAGTCCGGGATGTGTTCGGCGTAAATGGGCGAGCCGAAGGTGGTGCGCACGCCTTTGGTTTCGTGCAGGTCTTTGTGGGCGATGGGCAGGCCGTGAAGCGCGCCGAGGGGGCCTGAACGCACGAGCGCTTCGTCGGCGTTGGCGGCATCGCGGAGGGCCTGTTCGGAAGTGAGGGTGACGATGGCGTTCACCGCGGGGTTGACGCGTGCGACCTGCGCGAGGTGCGCTTCTGTGACTTCGCGCGCGGAAAGCTCACGAGCGCGGAGCATGCGCGCGAGCTCCCGGGCGGGCAGGAAGCAGATTTCGTTGGCAGCCACGGCACCCTCCTCGAGCGGTGAGCGCAGGATAGCGTCTCGCCGCCACCATGATGGGTTGGAGCGCCGGATTCCGCGGCGTAGACTCCCGCGACTGGGCCGGGAGGTTCGCGATGGCGGACATGCACGACGAACTGGTTGAACGCGCACGGAAGATAGCCGCGGCGTTACCGGGCCGGGCGGCCGAGGCGGAACAGCTTCGACGGATGCCGGAAGCGACGATTGCGGAGTTCAAGGCCGCGGGTCTGGTCAGGGTATTGCGGCCGGAGTGCTACGGCGGCTATGACCAGAGTTACCGGACCTTCGCGCACATCGTCAGGGAGCTGGCGCGGGGCTGTGCTTCAACGGGCTGGTGCGCGGCGACATGGATGAGCCAGGCAATGACGCTGGCGCGGTATTCGAAGCAGACCCAGGACGAGCTGTGCCTGCCGGACCCCGATGTCATCGTCGGGACCACCGGCGTGCCGTCAGGGAGGGCTGTGCAGGTTGAGGGCGGATGGCGCGTCAGCGGCAGGTGGAGTTTCGCGAGTGGGGTACATGCTTCGACGTACATCAGCGCCAGCGCAATCACGGAGGGCGGACCGATCCGGGGCTTCCTGATCCCGACGGCGTCGGTCGAGATTCTCGATGTCTGGCGGGCGGTTGGCCTGGCGGGAACCGGCAGCACGGACTACATCGCGGACGACGTATTCATCCCGGAGCACCGGAGCATCGACGGCGCGAGCTGGGTGTGGCGCGGCGCGAGTGAGCCGTTCGTTACCGGCCCCACGCGGAACCACGGCGCCGGCACGACACAGGTCACCACCTCGATTTTTGCGCCGGCGGCGGTAGGAAACGCGTTGGCGTCGATCGACGCGTTCGTGGGGGCAGCGCCGAATCGCACGTTCACGTACGCACGGGTGAAGCAGGCAGAACACGTAGGGACGCAGCAGCGGCTGGCCGAATCCGCCCTGGAAGTGGACCTCGCGGCGATGCTGCTGGAGCGCTGCTACGACGAACTGGACACCCATGCCGACACTGGCCGGATTCCCACGGAGACGCGCTCGCGGATGCGGCGAGACACCGCCTACGCTGTGAACCTCTGTTACCGCGCCATCGACCGGCTCTACCAGGTGTCGGGCGCGCACGCGCTGGATACCTCAGGCGAACAGCAGCGCCGCTGGCGGGACGCGCACGCGATAGCCAGCCAGCCGAACTTCCACTGGGACTTCGAAGCAGAGACGTGGGGAAGGATCAGGATGGGTCTTGAGCCGAAGCACCCGAGCCTGTGAGGGATTGGCGACTGGCGATCGCCGCTTCAAGTGCGGCTCCCGGTTGCGAGTGACCAGAAAGAGGCTAGACCCGCTCCAGCAAGACCGCATCGCCCTGGCCGGTGCCGGAGCAGATGGCGGCGATGGCGTAGCGCTCGCCGGTTTCCTGGAGCTGGT
>CAZKZR010000163.1:0-6759 GCA_964557245.1 uncultured Anaerolineaceae bacterium
AGGATCGGGCTCCCGGAATTGATGAGAACGACGCCTTCGCGATGTTCGAGGCGTTCAACGTGGGTGTCGCCGCCGATGAGGATGTCCACACGCTCGCCATCGAGCGACGAATGCAAAATCTGGTCGATCGGGCGAGATTCAGGGCGGAGTTCGTGGGCCATGCCGATGCGCCAGCCGTTCACGTCCAGGAGCTGCTTCTTCGCCATGCGGGCGTCATCGAAGAGGTCGTTGTTGCCTTCAGCGATCAGGATGGGCGCGAATTGCGCGCACCATTCGATGACGGACGGTGCAGTCACGTCTCCGGCGTGGAGGATCAGGTCAACTTCGCGCAGGACATCCGCGATCTGAGGACCGAGTTCATCCAGCGAGCGGACCAGCGAGGGGAGGTGGGTGTCGGCGATTAGACCAATTCGCACGTGGTTACGCTATCCTTGCGCCACCTGGCGGACAAGCCGCCTACGGGCCCCGGTTTCGGGGGCGCTGCGCGGCAGCGCTTCCGTGTCTCCTGGTCTCCCGAAAACCCGTAACGAGGAAGGTTGGACAGATGAGCCAAACGAGAAATGCGGCAATCGCCGGCATCCACGAATACCCCTTGCGCGTGGCGCCCGGGGTTTCGGCCATGCAGATCAAGGCTGCTTCGCTGAAGGCCGCCCTGGACGACGCCGGACTGAAGTGGAGCGACGTCGACGGACTGTATGACGCAGGCGACGGCGAAGGCGGCGGCGGCCTCGGGCTGGCCGCCTACCTCGGCCTGAAGCCCAACGTCATCGACACCACGCAGGTAGGTGGCTCCTCCTACGAGTTCCACGCGGCTCATGCGCTGCGCGATATCGCGGCCGGCCGCGTGAAGGTCGCGGTAACCACCTACGGTTCCACGGCGGCTTCGCAGCGGTTCGCCATCGGCACTGGGGGCGGCCGCGGCGGCGCCAGCTGGTCCACGAATATGGAAGCCCCGTACGGCTCCACCCTCATCAGCAACTACGCCATGGTGAAGCAGCGGCACATGCACCAATACGGCACCACCAACGAACAGCTCGCCGAAATCTCCGTGGCGACGCGCAAGCACGCCATGCGCAATCCCGAAGCCGTGAAGGCGATGACCGATCTCCAGTTCGTCAAGGTCGACAATATCTCGGTGGCCGACGTCCTCGAATCCCGCATGGTGGCGACGCCGCTGCGGTTGCTGGAGTGCTGCATGGTCTCCGATGGTGGCGGAGCCTGCGTCTTCGTAGCGCCCGAAATCGCCCGCGACTTGAAGAAGAAGCCGGTCTGGATCATCGGTTCCGGCGAAGCGACGAAGTACCGCGAGAACGGCGGCGACATCACCGTCAGCGCGGCCGCCCAGAGCGCGCCGCCCGCGTTCGCGCAGGCCGGAGTGACTCCGGACGAAATCGACATCGCCATGATCTATGACTCGTTCACGATCACCGTGGCGACGTGCCTCGAGGACCTCGGCTTCTGCAAGAAGGGCGAAGCCGGCCAGTTCGTCGGCGACGGTCACCTTGCATTCGACAAGCCGGGCCTGACGCTCAACACCGACGGCGGTGGGCTTTCTTCGAACCACCCGGGCATGCGCGGCCTGTTCCTCTTGCTGGAGGCGACGCGCCAGCTGCGAGGCGAATCCACCTCGCAGGTGCCCGGAGCCAAGCTGGCGGTTGCCCATGGCAATGGTGGCTTGCTCGGCGGGACGCACACCGGCGGCACTGTCATCCTCGCCGCCGACTAGTTGGACTTGAAGACTCAGGAGTAACGATTCGATGCCGAACCGACCACAACCCCACTTCCCCGAGCCGGATACCAAGAACTACTGGGACGGCGTGAAGGAAGGCGAACTGCGCTACCAGACCTGCGACGCCTGCAATTCGGTGAACTTCTACCCGACCGCCCACTGCCAGAAGTGCGGCAATTTGAGCCTGACGACCAAGAAATCGAAAGGCGAAGGCACCGTCTACACCTTCTCTGTTGTCATGCAGAACCGGATCCCCGGTTTCCAGGAACTCGGCGCTTACGCAGTCGCCTACGTTGACCTGGACGAAGGGTTCCGCATGCTGACCAACGTCATGGTGGACGGAGACCCGACGGCGCTCGTGAAGATAGGCCAGCGGGTCAAAGTGGACTTCGAGAAGCAGGACAGCGGGGAGTACCCAATCCCGGTCTTCCGGCCGCTCTGACGCCGCTTAGCGTTCCAACCAGGAGGGGACACCATGGCAGTCAATCCACAGGCACAGGTTGTGCTGGACATGATGGCGGCGGCGGGATTCCAACTTGAAGGGGATCCCGTGGCGGTCCGCGAAATGATGGCGCTGGCGCCTCGTCCACAGGGCGAGGAGGTTGGCTCCGTCGAAGACAGGACGATTCCAGCCAATGGCGCGGACATCCCGGTGCGTATCTATCGTCCGGCCGGAGCGACCGGCACGCTGCCGGTCCTGGTGTGGTACCACGGCGGCGGCTGGGTCATCGGTTCGCTGGATGGCGCTGACTTCGGCTGCCGATTGATGACAAACGCCAGCGGCTGCGTCGTGATTTCGGTCGATTATCGTCTTGCGCCGGAGAGCAAATTCCCCACGGCGGCTGACGACTGCTACGAAGTCACGAAGTGGGTTTCGGAGCATGCCGCCGAACTCGGAGTGGACGCCTCGAAGCTTGCCGTCGGCGGCGACAGCGCGGGCGGGAACCTGGCGGCGGTGGTTTCGCAAATGGCCCGCGATGCTGGTGGGCCGGCTATCGCGTTCCAGGCGCTCGTTTACCCGGTGACCCACCACAACTACGACACCGTCTCGTACACGGACAATGCCGAAGGCTACCTGCTGACCAAGGCGTCCATGGTGTGGTTCTGGAACCACTACCTGCGGGACGAATCAGACGGGCGTCATCCGAAGGCCTCGCCGATCCTGCACGAGAACCTTTCGAACCTTCCGCCGGCTGTGGTCATCACGGCCGAGTACGACCCTCTCCGGGACGAAGGCGAGGCCTACGCCAAGCGGCTCAAGGAGTGCGGTGTGCCGGTGCAATTCCAGCGCTACGACGGCCAGATCCACGGGTTCTATGCCAATCCCGCCATCGACGACGGCGTGGCGGCGGCGAAAATGGTGGGGGCGGCGCTGAAGACGGCCCTGGCCTGAACCATGGCGAAGACGCTGGCGGCCGTGCTCTTTCCCAACTTCGAATTGCTGGACCTGGCCGGCCCGCTGGAGATGTTCGGAAACCTGCAGCAGCAGGTCAGCATCGTCACCGTGGCGCAGGTGAAGGGACCGGTCGTCAGCGCCCAGGGCGTGACGCTGAACGCCACGCACGACTTCACCGATTGCCCGGCGGCGGACTTCGTGCTGCTGCCGGGCGGCATGGGGACATTCGTCGAAGGAGCGAACAGCGAGATGCTGAACTTCCTGCGGCGTCTCTCCGGGGAGGCCGAGCAGGTGATGACCGTGTGCTCGGGAAGCGCGCTCCTTGCCCGGACCGGGTTGCTCGATGGTCTTCAGGCGACGACCAACAAGGCGTACTTCGCGCAGTGTTCCGCCGAGGGTCCACAGGTGACCTGGGTGAAAGCCGCTCGCTGGGTGGAGGACGGCAAGTTCGCGACGTCTTCGGGCGTTTCCGCTGGCATGGACATGTCCCTGGCCGTGATTGCGAAGCACTTCGGGCCGGAGGTGGCGGAACAGCTCGCACTGATGACCGAGTACGAATGGCACCGGGACCCCGCGTGGGACCCGTTCGCCAAAGCGCACGGTCTGGCGAGCTAAGCCGCGAGGCGCCGTCTTCCGAGAAGGTGCGTAAGCTGGTCCAGCGGCAGCGGGCGGGAGAAGTAGAAGCCCTGGCCGCGGTCGCAGCCGAGCCCGCGGACGGTGTCGACCTGTGCAAGGTTCTCCACGCCTTCAATCGTCACCGTCAGGCCAATGCTTTCCGCGAAGGCGACGACGGCCTGGACGATTGCGGTGTCCCTGCCCTCGATTTCGATCCCGTTCACAAAAGAACGGTCGATCTTCACGGTGTCCACCGGTAGGCGCTTCAGGTAGCTCAGGGATGAGTAGCCGGTGCCGAAATCATCGATGGCGATGCCTACACCCGCCGCCGCGAGGCGTTCCAGCTTGGCCACTGCGCCGTCGCCGTCGGTCATCATCAGGCTCTCGGTGACCTCCAGTTTGAGGCGCTGGGGCGGGAGGCCGGTCTCTTCGAGCACGGCGAGGATCTCGTCGACGATCTTCGGCCGCTCGAGTTGTTTCACCGAGGCGTTGACGGCGACGCGGAAGGTTGGGCTCAAGTCGAACTCGGCGATCCATCGGCGGGCATCGTGGCAGGCCTTGCGAAGCACTTCGCGGCCGAGGGACACGATGAGCCCGCTGTCCTCCGCAAGATCGATGAACTCGCTCGGCGGGAGGATGCCGCGGACGGGGTGCTGCCAGCGGGCGAGGGCTTCCATCTCCGCCAGTTCGCCGGTTGCCAGGTCCATCACGGGTTGGTACCAGACGACGATTTCGCCGGTCTCAATGGCGTGGCGCAGGTCCGTTTCGAGGTCGAGTCTGTGCCGGGCGATGTCCTGGAATGACGCGTCGAAGAGTTGGACGGCGCCCTTCCCGCGGCGCTTGGCTTCGTACATCGCGATATCGGCGCGTCGCAGCAACTCCTCTGCGCCGAGTGCCGGGTCCGTTTCAAAGATCAAACCGATGCTGGCGTCCACGTAGACTTCGCGCTCGCCGACCGCGAAGGGCACCTCGAACGCTTGCGCGAGCGCTTCCATGCGGGCCAGCGCTCCCTCTTCCGAGCCAGGGTCTTCGAGGAGGATGGTGAACTCGTCGCCGCCCATCCGCGCGATCGTATCGGCGGGCATGAGGAAGTCTCGCAGGCGCCGGGCCACGGCCACCAGCAGGGCGTCCCCGCTCGCATGCCCCAGGCTGTCGTTCACGACTTTGAAGTCGTCGAGGTCCAGGAGCGCGACCGAAACGCCGGCGTTGCGCTTGAGGGCGTGTTCGAGACGGTCAAGGAAGAGCACGCGGTTGGGTAGATCCGTAAGGCCATCGTGAAAGGCTTGGTGCGCGATCTGCCGCTGCAGGCCGTTGCGCTCGCTGACGTCGATATACATCGCGCAGAGGGTGATGAGCGTGCCGTTCGGGCCGTATTCAGGCGTGGTGCGCAGAAGCGTATCGATGACCTGGCCGCTTCGGGCAACCAGGACGCGTTCCTCGTCATTGGCGATGACGCGGAGGTGGCTCTTGCGAACGTGGCGCTCCGAAGGGTCGAACTGCGAGAGCGGGCGGCCGATGACTTCGTCCCGGCTATAGCCCAGCGTTTCGAGGAAGAGCTCGTTGCAATCGACGATGAGCGGGACCGAGGTCTCGAGGCCGATGATGACGTACATCGCAGGCGCTGACTGGAAGAGTTGCTGGTAACGCCGCTCGGCCGCACGCAGCTGGACTTCGCGCAGCCTGCTGGCGAGCGCCTGGGCGACCACGGTTGAGAAGAACCCGAAAAACGCGCGGTCTCCACTGCTTAGCGGCACGAGCCCAGTCTTCACCAGCGTGAGCCATCCAATGGTGTCGGCGCCCCGAGTGAGCGGCAGCGCGAGGGTGGCGGGATCGGGGTTGGCAGCTTCGGACGCAGCTGCGGGGACGGCGGCGAGGTAACGCTCGGCGGCTTCGCAGGCACGTTCATCGCCGACCCGGGCGAGTGTGTGCAGGACTCCGGCGGCGTCGTAGCTGGCGAGCAGCAGGCCGTCGACCGGCGCGGCTTCTCGGACCAGGTTCCCGAGCCGGACGAACAACTCCTGCGGTTCTTCATCGCCGTCCGGCCAGCGGCACACCTCGGAGACGAGGTCACGGCGAGCGGCCTCTTCGGCCGCGATGCGCCCTGCGTTAATCGCTCCGAGGCGCCGGGCCATCGCCCGGGCAACCTCGGACAGCGTCTGCAGGGCGGCGGGTTCGAATCGGACTTCGGAACGGCGAGAGACGGAAAGCATCCCGTGGTTTGTTCCGCCCGAGAGAAACGGCATTGCGAAGGCGACAGTCACGCCTGAGGCGGCCATCTCTCGCGCAGCGTCAGTGTTGGATTCAGCGGGGACGAACTCGATCCCCGTCGGGAAGGACCCGACGACGTCCAGGCCGACCTCAATCGAAGGCCGGCAGTGGACCGTGTTGTCACCGACCGGGTGTTCGTAGGCCACCGAGACCCAATCCCGGTTGGGCTCGCAGACGAGGACCACCAGCTGGTCGATGAAGACGAGTTCGTAGAGCTCGGCGAGGCATGCTTCGAGAGCACAGCCGACAGCGGCTGGTGTAGATGCTGCATCGAGCGCCGTATTCAGAAGGCGCAGCAGCGAGGCACGCTTTTCCCCCGTAGCGTCCATTACCCTTGGTTAACGGCACCTGCCTGGGGTTCCGTAGGCGCGGCGGCGTATCAGTTTTCGGCGCGCAGGTGGGATAACACCGATTCACCCCGGGGAGAAAGCCGATATCCCGTGCCGAGGCTGATGGTCAGGCCGAGGTTCTTGAGTTTGCGCACGTTCAGCTTGAAGGGGAGCAGTTCCATCCCCAATTGTGGTGCGAGGTCACCCGCGCGAACCGCTGGGTTGGCCGCCACCAGTTCCAGCGTGGCAGTTGTCCAGGCTCCCGCAGTAGATGCGGCATCGAGACGGCGGAGGCGCGTTCGGAGTGCTTTGAACTCGGTGGTTGAGATCTGGCCGGCGGCGGCGAGTTCATCACGCGGATCCGGGCCAGGCGCGAGGTGGAAAGCGACGCGATAGGCCGGAAGGTCCGGATCGAAGCGCAG
>CAZKZR010000164.1:0-6754 GCA_964557245.1 uncultured Anaerolineaceae bacterium
TGCCGCAGGCGCAGCGAGCCGAGACGCTCGTGCGCATCGCCGGGCAGGCTCGTTATGACGTGCCGCTCTCACAGACGCTGCACGCGCTTGCCGCCGCCATGGTCGCGGAGACCAGGGCCGAAGCGGCGGGCATGGCACTGATCGACCCCAATGAACTGACCACGATCGAATCCGGCATCTGCAACCTGCCGGATGGTTACATCGCGGCGATGGACCAGGCCCGCCGGCACCCGGAGCGCGCCGCGCTCTTTCGCAACGCCGTGGCCGGCAATACCACCTGGATCCAGCGCGACACGCGCGCGGAGATGAGCAGCAATCCCGCCTACGCCGACGTCCTGGACGTTGTCATGCAGCTCCCACCGGTCCTGGTGGCGAGCCCCTTCGCGCTCCGGCCGGAGGCGGTGGGCCTGATCTACCTCTACTACTCAGATGTCGACGAAGTCGATGAAGAGGAGATCGAGTTCGCGCGGGCGATCGCCCGCCAGGCCGCGCCGATCATGGATAACGCGTGGCTGCACGACCAGGCGCAGAAACGGCTCAATGAGCTGGAAGCGCTGTTCCGCGCGGATGAAGCGTTGCGCCGTTCCCTGGAGCTGGACGCCGTCCTCGAAGCGATGGCCGACCTGGCCCTGGACCTGCTCGGCGCCGATACGAGCCTCGTCGCGACCTGGGGCGAGAACGACCGCCTGAGCGTGCGGACCTGCCGCAACATCCTGGACGAACACCGCGCGCTCATCGACTTCGAGTTCGGCCGCTACTCGCGGGAGGCCTTCGCACGGCGCCCTCCGCAACTCGCCCTGGTTGAAGACATCCAGGAGCGCAGACACATCACCGAGGAAGTCAGGCAGACCGGCTTCACTGTCAGCCTCGCCGAAGTCCCGATTTTCGCTTCCGGCGGTTTCTTCGGGTTCTTCAACGTGGGGTTTCGGACCCGGCAGAAGTTCACCCCGGAGGACAGGAGGCGGTTCGACGCCTTCATCACCCGGGCGTCCCTGGCGATCGAAAACGCGCTCCTGTTCGCACAAGCGCAGACCGCTGCTTCGAACGACGAGCGTCAACGGCTGGCCCGTGACCTGCACGATTCCGTTTCGCAGGCGCTCTACGGGATCGCGCTCGGGGCGCGTACGGCCCGGAAGCGCCTGGAAACGAACCCTGACCCGGCCCTCGCGGAACCGATTGACTACATCCTGAACCTGGCTGAGGCGGGCCTCGCGGAGACCCGCGCGCTGATCTTCGAACTCATCCCTGAATCGCTCGAGACGCAGGGGCTGGTGGTCGCCATCGAGCGCCAGGCGGCGGCCACGCGCGCTCGGCACCAGGTCGACGTCCAGGTCTTCGCGGGCGAAGAACCGGAAATCCCGCTGCGGGCCAAAGAGGCCCTCTACCGCATCACCCAGGAATCGCTCAACAACATCATCAAGCATGCGGCCGCCAGTCACGTGCGGATCGAGTTGCGCCAGGCCGATGGGGAACTCGCACTCACGGTGAGGGATGACGGCCGGGGCTTCGAAACCGGCGGCAGCTTTCCCGGGCACTTCGGGCTGCAGTCGATGGCCGAACGCGCGGCGAACATCGGCGCCCGCTTCCGGATCGAGAGCCGCCCCGGCGCCGGTACCACCACCTGTGTCCTGCTGGCGCACTCGTGAACGGCGAACGGCAGCTTCACGGGATTCCAAACCCGCAGTCAATCCGATACGGTTTCCTAGATGCCTGACGATCTGATCGCCGATGGTCCAGCCTCGCAGGTCATTAACCGGCCGCTGGATGAGAGCGCACCCACCGAGGCAGAGCGGCTGCGCCGCGCAGAGTTGTTCCTGAAGCTATCGCAGTTGGTGCGCTACGGTCAGGAACTCAACGAGACCTTCCGTGTCCTTTCCGTCTTTCTCGTGGAGGAGACAACCGCCATGGCGGCGGCAGTCAACCTCGTGCGCTATGCGGACCTTACGACCCTGGCGTTGGGTTACCACAACCTCCCCCTGGGCTACCTGGAGGGCATGCAACAAACGCGCCAGACCTCCGAGCAAGGGGAATATCTGCGGCAGCGCGCCGCCCGCGAGCAGACCTACGTCCTGCGCAACGCACGGGACTACATGCTCGGCCGCCCCGAATACTCCCACCTGCGCGAGCAGATCGAGCAGGCCGGCTACCAGACGCTCATCGGCGTTCCGTTCATGGCCCGTTCGGAAGCCATCGGCATCGTCTTCCTCTACTACAAGGACGATGTCGCCGTGGACGACGTGGAGATCGCGTTCGCTCGGGCGATCGGCGAGTACGCCAAGCCGTTCATGGATAACGCCTGGCTCTTCGCCGAAACCGAGCGCCGGGCGAAGGAGATGGAGGCGCTCAGCCGGGCAGACCAGTCGCTGCACGAGTCGATGGTCATCGACAACGTCTACCAGGCGATGATTGACCTGGCGGTCGAACTGTTGGGGGCCGACCGGAGCATGTTCCTGACGTTCGACCAGGCGGGGAGGCTGCATGCGCACGCCGCCCGCGGCGTCCCCGACGCCGAACTCGAGAGCCTGCAAGAGGTCTACCACCGGATCACGCGCGAGACGATCCCGCCCCAGACGGAAGAGCCGCGCATCATGGAAGACGTCCAGGGAAATGCGCGCGTCCACCCGGGCGTCCGCGGAGTGACCACATCGGCGAGTTCCGTGGACATCCCGGTCTATGTCGCCGGCGAGTTTTTCGGGATCTTCGTGCTGGGATACGCGCGGCGGCGGACGTTCAGCGACGACGACAAGCGGCTCTTCCGCACACTCGCGGGGAGGGCGGGGCTGGCCATTCAGAACGCGCTCCTCTTCGAAGAGAGCCAGGCGCGCACGCGGGAACTGGAAGCCTTGCGGCGCGCGGATGAAGCGCTCCACCGCTCGCTTGCCCTGAACGACGTCCTTTCCGCGATGACCGACCTCGCCATCGAGCTGTTGGAAGCGGATTCCAGCCTGGTGGCGAGTTTCGGTGAGGATGACCGCCTGCACGTCGCGGTCTCGCGCCAGCTGGAAGGCCCCACCCTGGCCGCGCTTGAAGCGAGCTACGCGCGGTTCGAGCGGTCGCGCTTCGAACCAGTCAAGGAGAACGCGCCGACGGGCCTGACAGAGAACGTCCACACGGATCCTCGCACCCACGATCCGCTGCGCGGTCTGGCGGTCGGAGCGGCAGCGGAGATTCCCGTTGTCGTTGGAGACCGGCTGTGGGGCCTGTTCAGCATCGGCTGGAGCCATCCCCGGAAGTTCACCGCGGCGGAGCGCCGGATGTTCGACGCCTTCGCGGCGCGCGCCAGCCTCGCCATCCAGAATGCGCTGCTGTTCGAAGAGAGCGAGCGCCGGGCGCGCGAAATGGAAGCCCTCTACCGCGCAGACGAGGCGCTCCATCGCTCGCTCGCGCTGGAGGATGTCCTCGCCGCGATGACCGACCTCGCGGTGGAGCTGCTGGGGGCGGATTCCAGCCTCGTGGCTGCCTTCGGGGAGAACGATTACCTCTCGGTCGTGGTCTCGCGGAACCTCAAGCCGGGCATCCTCGCCATCATCGACGACGGCTATCACCGGTTTGATCGCGCTCACTTCGCGCGGCTGCCGAGACCGCTCCGAACCGCGCTCATCGAAAACGTGCATACCCAGGAACGGATCGATGCCCGGCTGCGCGAGCGCACGGTGGGCAGCATGGCGGAGATCCCGGTGCTCGTGGCGGGCGAAGTCTGGGGTGTGTTCAGTATCGGCTGGGCACGCGTGCGCCAGTTCAGCGACGCCGACCGGCAGCAGTTCGATGCGTTCTCAGCGCGCGCCAGCCTGGCCATCCAGAACGCGCTCCTGTTCGAGCAGGCGCAACTGACGGCCTCACTGGAAGAGCGCCAGCGGATCGCGCGGGAACTGCACGACTCGGTTTCGCAGGCGTTGTACGGCATCGGCCTCGGCGCGCGCACGTTGCGGCGGCGTCTCGGGGATAGCCCGGACCAGCTCATCGCGGAACCGGTGGAGTACATCGCCAGCCTTGCCGAAGGCGGCCTCGCCGAAACGCGGGCCCTGATTTTCGAGCTCATCCCGAACTCAATTGAGACCGATGGCCTCGTGACCGCGCTCCAGCGCCAGGCGGCGGCGAGCCAGGCCCGGAACGGCCTTGTCATCGAGGTGCGCCTGTGCGACGAACCCGAGATCCCGGTGCGGGCGAAAGAAGCGCTCTACCGCATCGCCCAGGAATCCCTGGGGAACGTGACGAAGCACGCCCAGGCGACGCGCGCCACCGTGACACTGGAAATGGTGGAAGGCGCGACCGTGCTGAGCGTGACCGACAACGGGCGGGGATTCGACCCTGGCGGCGAGTTCCCCGGGCACTTCGGCCTCCGCTCGATGGAAGAGCGCGCTCGCAAGGTGGGAGGAACCTACCGGGTGGAAAGCGCCCCGGGGGCAGGCGCGACAATCACGGTCCACCTCCCCGCGCGCTGACACTCCCTCCCGTGGGAACGGGCACGTATCATCCCGGACATGACATGGGAACCCGAAATTCTCGAGATCCAGCGCCGCACCGAACTCGCGCAGCAGATGGGCGGCGAGGCCAACGTCCAGCGCCAGCACGACGGCGGAAAACTGACCGTACGCGAACGGATCGCCCTGCTGGCGGACGAGGGAACGTTCGCGGAAACGGGCGCGCTCGCCGGCAAAGCCACCTACGACGATGACGGGAACCTCGTGGAGTTCCTCCCGGCAAACTTTGTCGCCGGGTTCGCGCGCATCGACGGGCGCAGAGTGGTTATCGGCGGGGACGATTTCACCGTGCGCGGCGGCGCGGCCGACGCATCCATCGGCGGCAAGCAGGTGTACGCGGAGAAGATGGCGCGCGAACTGCGCATGCCGATCGTCCGGCTGGTGGACGGGACGGGTGGCGGCGGTTCCGTCCGCACCCAGGGCAACCAGGGCCACACCTACATTCCGGCCAACCCGGGTTGGGACACCGTGGTAGAGATGCTGAGCGAGGTGCCGGTCGTCGCCTGCGCGATGGGCTCTGTCGCCGGGCTGGGGGCGGCCCGGGTGGTCACTTCGCACTGGGCGATCATGGCCAAGGACAGCGCCCAGGTGTTCGTCGCCGGGCCGCCCGTGGTGGCCGCGGGCATGGGCGAGGAGGTGCGCAAGGAAGACCTCGGCGGCTGGGAGATCCACTACCGCAACGGCGTCGTGGACAACCTGGCCGAAAACGAAGAGGACGCCTTCCGGCAGGTGCGGCAGTTCCTCTCCTATCTCCCCAGCAACGCGTGGGAGCAGCCCGCCCGGCAAGAACCAACGGACGATCCGGGACGAAAAGAGGAATCTCTGGTTTCCGCTATCCCGCGCAACCGGCGCCGGCCGTACAAGATGCGTGCGATCCTTGAGGCGGTCCTGGACCGTGGCTCGTTCTTCGAAATCGGCGGCGGCTGGGGCCAATCGGTAGTCGCCGGATTCGGCCGGCTGGACGGATACCCGGTCGGCGTCCTGGCGAACGACCCCTACTTCTACGGCGGCGGGCTGAGCGCCGACGGCAGCGAGAAGATGGCCCGCTTCGTGGACCTCTGCGATACCTTCCACCTGCCCTGCGTGAACTTCCTCGATCAGCCGGGGTTCGTCATCGGCACCTGGGGCGAAAAGGCGGCGACCATTCGCAAGGGCGCCAGCGCGATGACGGCGGTGTTCCAGGCCAGTGTGCCCTGGGTGACGATCGTCATCCGCCGGGCATACGGGGTGGCGGGCGCGGCGCACGCGAATACGGCGAAGTTGAATCTCCGCTACGCGTGGCCGAGCGCGGACTGGGGCAGCCTTCCGCTGGAAGGCGGGATTGAGGCCGCCTACAAGCGGGACCTGGCCAATTCGCCCGACCCCGATGCGCTGCGAGCGGAGCTGATGGAGAAGCTGGGCGCCGTGCGGTCGCCCCTGCGCACGGCCCACGCTTTCGGCATCGAGCACATGATCGACCCGCGCGAGACGCGGCCGATCCTCTGCGATTGGGTGCACCAGGCGTACGCGATCGAAGCGCACCAACTGGGGAAGCGTGCGCGCGGATTCCGGCCGTAAACGCGGGAAGCGGAGGGCAAAATACGGCGCGGGAACGGGTGCGGCAGGTGACGTTAGCTTTACGTTGCGATGGCCGTTAGCTTACAAACCCCTGAGAAGAGACATAAGCAACTGGCGATAACCTTGACGGAACCATTACAGTGCGGTTGCGCGCCGGTGGAAATTTATGTAGCCGGAACAATCCGGACGGGCCGGGCGTTGGTGTTGCAGGGAGGATCTCACCGTGCGGATGAGGACAGAGAATCGAGCCGGGATGGGCCGGCTGGCGGCGCTTGTCGCCATAGCGCTGATGGCGGCAATTGCGGCGGGAATGGGCGTGCGCGAAGTTCGCGCCGCGGGCTGCCAGTACTCGTTCAGCTCTTCGAGCTACAACGTTACGGAGGGCGACGCCGCCCAGGTGATCATCAACCAAACGAGTGGCTCGTGTGCTGAATCGGCGATCGTGGTCCAGGGCGGCGGCGCCGATACAGCCACCATTGGCACCGACTACGAGAACGTGTCCTTCTACACGGTCACGTTCCCGGACAACGACGGGACGCCGAATTCGAAGATCCTCTCCATTTCCACTGTGGAAGACGGCGACAATGAGTCCAACGAGACGTTCGACCTGCTCTTACAGGCGCCGTCCGGCTCTTCGGTTTCCGGAATCTCCGGGACGGTGGTCACGATCGTGGACGACGACGGAGACCCTACCTACTCCTTCCAATCGTCTTCGG
>CAZKZR010000165.1:0-6743 GCA_964557245.1 uncultured Anaerolineaceae bacterium
TGGGTGAAGTTCAACAAGAAGATCGGTTCAAACGGCGACATCGGTATCTGGCACGAAACCTACAAGATCCGGGCCGGCGAATACGAAGCGATCTACAACAACATGCCACCGCTCGGGCTCGGCAAGGTCGGGAAGCTCGTGCCGGCCGCTGGATACCGTGCCACCGCAAAGGGCCGCATCACCCACGAGGAAGAGCCGGCCGCGGTTTCTCCCGAAGGCGAAGTTGTCGGGGCGCCGGGCGCTTAGCCCTTTCGAGCCCCGGCTAACGGGGCGGGCCCAAGCAACAGCCCGGATTTCGTTGCGTCCGCGAAACTCGCCAACGCGGCGACAACCTCGTCCAAGCCTGCCGCCGCCGCGGCCGTGAGAGCGCCATCCTGGAAGTCAGCAGAACTGAGGTAGATTCCGGTCGGCAGCGTCACCGCCCCGAACCAGGCGAGGATGTCCCGCAGGTGGCTCTCCGCTCCCAGGTAGTGGTGCAACGTGGCGCCCATGGCAATTATCCCGACCGGTTTGCCCTGTAGGGCCTCGATCGGCAGAAGGTCCAGGGCATTCTTGAGCGCGCCCGTGAGGGTCCCTCGGTACACCGGGGTTGCGAGGACGACGGCGTCGGCTTCATTGATCGCCTGTACCAGCTTCGGCGTGTCGTCCGTGAGTTGTTCCACCGGACGGCCGTCAGCAAAGCCCACCGTCAATGCGCCCAGGTCCACCATCTGCGCGGCATGGCCCGCGCTCTCCGCTCGCTGCACCATCCCTCTCATGGCGGACGAAAGCCGTCCCGGCGGGGTAACGCTGCCTAACAGAACGGTGATCGCGGTCATGAATACACTCCAGCGGGGATAGTGAGGCGCCTCAGGTAAGTGCACCTCCTCGGTCAGTCCTCGGCGGTGCTGAGACCGACCCGGCGGAAATTGTCGATCAAAAGTTCCCCTACCGGGGCGCGCGCGGATGCTCGTGAGTTGATTGCCCTCGACATCGCGACCGTTTGCATCTGGTACCCGAGTCCGCCGTACAGGTTTCGCATGAAACCGTGGTCCGAGTTGGAAAGCATGGCCGCCACGCCGCGGCTGGTCATGGATTCGAATGCATCGCGCAGGCGCACCTGGTCCGCGCGGCCGAAGTCGGCGCGCGTGTAGCCGGTGAAGCTCGAGGTCGCGCTCAGGGGATGGTATGGCGGGTCCAGGTACACGAAGTCGCCAGGCTTCGCCGCGCCGCAGACAGCTTCAAAGTCCTCCGACCGCAATTCGGCGCAGCCCAGCGCCCTGGAGCACTCTTCGAGCAGCGCTTCGTCGACGATGCGAGGACGTTTGTATCGCCCATGCGGAACGTTGAAACCGCCGCTCGCGTTGACCCGGAAAAGGCCGTTGTAGCAGGTTTTGTTCAGGAAGATGAACCGTGCCGCCCGGCTGACTCCGTCTTCCGGAGCGGAGGCGCGCACCGCGTAGAAGAGTTCCTTCCGCTCCTCGGGCATCAGGCTGAGGTACTCGTCAGAGAGGATTCGAAGTGCATCGATGAGGGCCTCCCGCTGGTCCCGGAGCACCGTGAACGTCTCGATCAGGTCGTTGTTGGCGTCGTTGACGATGGCCGGAAGGTTCGGCCGAGCCTCGGCGATGGCGAAGAAGACCGCGCCGGCGCCAGCGAACGGTTCGATGTAGCGCCCAAATCCCGCCGGAGCTTCGGCCAGGATGCGCGGCGCGAGTTTCGCCTTGCCGCCTGCCCATTTCAGGAACGGCCGTGCCATTGACCGGATTGTGCGCCACCGGATCCTCCCGCGCGAACAGCGCCTTCCGGCACATCAAGGTCCGCCGGAGATACTTCCATCTTTCGCACACATGTTCTAGGCTGCGCAACGTGGTAGCGTCACCTCCTGCCGGGATCGTGCCCAACGCTCCGATGGCGCGCGCCGCGCGCGTTCTGCGGGACGTATTCGGCTATGACGAGTTTCGGCCGGGGCAATCCGAAGTCATCGCGGCGGTCCTCGACCGGCGCGATACGCTCGCCGTCATGCCAACCGGTGGCGGCAAAAGCGTCTGCTACCAGGTGCCGGCGCTCATGAACCCGAACGGGCTCACGCTGGTGGTCTCCCCGCTCCTGGCCCTGATGAAGGACCAGGTGGACGCGATGCGAGCCACCGGGGTGTCCGCCGCAGCGATTAACTCAACGGTTCCCTTGGACGAGCAGCGCCAGGTCCTCGCCGAGGCTGGCGAAGGCAACCTGCGCCTGCTATATGTCGCTCCGGAGCGGTTTGGAGCGGCCGGGTTCATGGCCGCGTTGCGTAGCCTGCCCGTCTCGCTGCTCGCCATCGATGAAGCTCACTGCATCTCGCAGTGGGGCCATGACTTCCGCCCGAGCTACCGGGAACTGGGCGCCGTCCGCGACCGCATCGGTTCGCCGCCCATTGTCGCTCTTACCGCGACAGCGGACCCCCGTGTGCGCGACGACATCGTCGGCCGCCTCGGGCTGCAAGAACCGGTGGTCCACGTGGCCGGCTTTGACCGCCCGAACCTCAAGTTCGAAGTCGCGAAAGTGGCCAACCTGAAAGAGAAGTTCGAAGGTATAGCCGGTCAACTGCGCGCCCTGAAAGATGAATCCGCGATCCTCTACTGCGGCACGCGGAAGCGCGTCGAGGAGATCACAGACTCGCTCCAGCGCGCCGGGATCAAATGCGCGCGCTACCACGCCGGCATGCCGGATGACGATCGCAAACGGATCCAGAATGCGTTCGCGCGCGACTCCCTCCGCGTCATCGTTGCCACCAACGCCTTCGGCATGGGCATCGATAAACCGGACGTCCGCGCCGTGATTCACCACGACATGCCGGACTCGCTGGAGTCCTATTACCAGGAAGCCGGCCGCGCCGGCCGCGATGGCGGCCCGGCCACCTGCACCCTGTACTACGCCACGCGCGACCGTTCGCTTCGCGAGTTCTTCATCGAAATGGCGCACCCCGAAGCCAGCCGCGTCGTCGATGTCTACCAGAAGCTGGTCTCCTTCGGCGGGAACCGCGTCCACGTCCGGGAGCTGATGCGAGACGACGATGAGCCGGGAATAAACGCCGCCGTGCAGTCGCTGGTGGAATCCGGCCTCGCCGAGCGCCGTGGATATTCCGTCGCGGCCATTCGCCTGGATGGGGAGGCGGACATCGATACCGCCGGCCTGGAAGCCCACCGCGAACACTCGTTCCAGAAGCTGGACGCTATGGAAGGCTACGCCCGCTCGCGGACCTGCCTGCGCGCGCGCATCCTCGAGTACTTTGGCGACACAGGGCACAGCCTGGCCTGTGGGAACTGTGGTCCCTGTCTCGGTGGTACGGCGGCGTTGGCCGAAGAACACGGCGAAGCCGAGGACGCGCTCTTCCGGGACCTGCGGGAAACGCGCAAAGCCCTCGCCGATCGCGATGGCGTCCCGCCTTTCGTCGTGTTCAGCGATGCCACGCTGCGGGACATGGCGCGGAAGCGGCCGAGAAACCGGATGGAGATGCTCTCGGTCAGCGGCGTCGGCCAGGTGAAGTTCGAGCGCTACGGCGAGGCCTTCCTCAGCATCCTCAAGTCGCTGGCCGCTCCAGTCCCCGAGCGAAGGAACCTGTACTCACGTGAGACGAAGGCGCCCAACGGCTCAAAGCTCACACCCTCGCTCCGGGAGACCCTCTCGCTCTACCAGGACGGAGTCCGCGACATTCGTACGATGGCGCGCGCGAGGGCCCTTTCCCCGTCCACCATCGCGAACCACCTCGCGCAACTCATCCTCAACGAGGCCATCCAGGACCTCGACGGGCTTGTCGCCGCGGCCACCGTGGAGTTGGTGCGAAAGGCAGCTGGAGGCAGGAGAATCGAGGGCCTCGGGCCGCTGAAGGAGCAGCTCGGAGACCGCGTCAGCTACGAGGATCTCCATCTCGTCCGCGCCTGGCTCGCCCGGGGCTAGGGTCTCGCTAGCCGTTTGTTCAGTGGCGGTGGACCCGCCGACCGCTACACTCCTCGGCATCGACAAAGAGGGTGCGCCTTGAAACTTGGTATCCACGTCTCGAACTTCACGTACGGAGTGCCGGCCAGCGAGTTGGGAGCGAAGGTCGCCGAAATCGCCGCCGGTGCCGATGCCGCGGGGTTCGAACGGCTTTCGGTCATGGACCACTACTTCCAGATTCCCGTCGTTGGTCGCGCGGAAAACGAGATGTTCGAAGCCTATGGCCTGCTCGGCTTCATTGCGGCGAAAACATCCCGCCTCAAACTCGGGGTCCTCGCCACCGGCATCACCTACCGCCATCCGGGGTTCCTGGCGAAACAAATCACCGGCCTTGACGTGCTTTCGGGCGGCCGTGCCTGGCTCGGCATCGGCGCAGCCTGGTTCGAACGCGAACACCACGGCCTGGGCATCCCCTTTCCGCCGCTGAAGACCCGGTTCGAAATGCTTGAAGAAACCATCCAGATCTGCAGGCAGATGTGGAGCGACAACGATGGGCCGTTCCAGGGCAAACACTTCAACCTGGCTGAGACGCTGTGTTCGCCGAAGCCGGTTCAACAGCCGGGCCCGCCGCTGCTGGTTGCTGGCAGCGGCGAAACGAAGACGCTCCGCCTCGTCGCGCGGTACGCCGACGCCTGCAATGTGCGCGGGGCTGACCTCGAAAGCACCGAGCGGTTACTGGGCATCCTCGACGAACATTGCGCGCGCGAAGGGCGCGATCCGAAGGCCGTTGAGCGCACCATCGTCACCCGATTCGATCCCGGTCCCAACGGCGAGCGCGCAGAGCAGGAAATCGAGCGCCTCGCCGGGTTCGCAGGCATCGGCGTGCAGGCTGCACTGGGCTCGCTGGCGGGCTGCGAAGACCCTCGGGTAATGGAAGTCATGGGCACGCGGGTCATTCCCGCGCTCGCGAAGCTCTAAGGTCTCAGCGGCAACCCGGGCGCGGAGCTCGGGTTGCCGCGGTACTCCCTCTACAGCAGCCGGACGGTCCCCTCCGATCCGTCCACTTCGATCATCTGCCCGTCCTGGATCATCGCTGTCGCGCCGCCGGTGCCGACCACGGCGGCGATACCGTATTCGCGCGCGACGATCGCGCAGTGGCTCAAAGCTCCGCCTGTGTCCGTGACCACCGCCGAGGCGATGCCGAACAAGGGCGTCCATGGAGGCGAGGTTGTCGGCGCTACGAGGATTTCTCCAATCCCCAGGCGGTCCCCTTCGTCGATCGTCATGATGACGCGGGCCACGCCGCGAACGACTCCAGAACTCCCTGCGTTGCCGCGGATCAACCTGCCTTCACTTGCCGGCGGCGGCCCTCCGAAGAAGCGCATGAGCGCGCGCGTCACCGGGTTGTCGGGCGGCGGGCCGTAATCGGTGCCTACCATCGGCGGGGCGGCAACCTTTGCCCACGCTTCCATCTCGCCACGCCGGGCAGTCGCCGTTTCCTTGCCGCTATGATTGCTTTCTGCCAACGCTCGCAGCTCGGCCGGTTCGAACAGGAAGACATCGCTGGCATTTTCCAGGAGTCCCGCCGCGGCCAGCCGCCGGCCGACTTCCATGCAGACTTGCCGCACCTCGTGGAGCCCACGCTGGTCGATCCAGTGGTTGTGGTCTTCCTGCAGGAACGAGCATGCCTGGGCGGCAGCGAGCAGCCCCTCGAACTGTCCGCGGATCTCCGGCGGCTGGCCGGCCAGCGCGGCTCGCGCTTCAGCCACCGCCTGATCTCGCTGCCGCGCCATTTCCTGGTGTCGCTGGTGCGGGTCCTCGCCCTTTTCGAGCAGGGAACGGATGGTGTTGAAGAGCGGCGTTGGGTCTTCCGTCCAGCTCGGGTCCGACAGCTCTTGCACGGTGTCGCTGCGCTTTCCCCAACGCGAGAGCACGGCTTCCATCTCACTAAGGAAGGCGCGTCCCTGCTCCGTGCCCGCGAGTGACTCGCGCAAGTTCGCTCCTGGCTTCGCGAACTCATCCCGCAGCGAGCTGCTCGCAGCTACTCGCTGTGCAAGCCCGTAAAACGCGCGGTCCGCCGCCAGGCTGTTGTTATCAAACCCTTGCAGCAGGCGATAGGCGTCCAATGCGCCCGCCTCCGGGAAGA
Source organism: uncultured Anaerolineaceae bacterium (assembly GCA_964557245.1). GTDB lineage: Bacteria > Chloroflexota > Dehalococcoidia > Tepidiformales > Tepidiformaceae > Amarobacter. The sequence goes on from CAZKZR010000165.1 coordinate 6,044, forward strand.
GCCGATGGTACATCTCGCGGAATTCGCTGAAACCGATCATCGCCGGCACCAGCAATTCGAAGTGGATCTGCCAGATGCGCTGGAACACCTCCAGCGATTCGTCCAGCCGGTCGAGGAGGCGCGGCAGACCGGAACTGTCCAGGTCGAACGCTGCCCACTCTGACCAGAGCTGCTGCAGGGCAGGCAGCCATTCATCGTTCCAGCGACTGTGGAACCGCGGAACAGCGGCGAGCAGCGATTGCTCCGCTTTCGCCTCCAACTCCGGCATCATCTCCGGCGGCACGTTGGGGGCGACCGCCATGTAGTAGTAGTAATTGAAATGCCCGACCGTGAACGCCATCGGGACGTTGTTCGTCGCCAGTGCCCGCGACGCGCCAACGGCGAACCCGTTCTTCGCAAACCATGCCGAGAGTGGAGTCATCGGTGCTGGCACGTGCTGTCGGTCTTGCTGAAAGGGCAGTGCGACCAGTTCCGGTGGGTCGAAGACCACAGGGAACTCGGGCGGAAGTGGTACGACGACGGGTTCAGGTGGTGCGGCGTGGGTCACGGCAGGCTTCCTTAAGTCGAGTTCGGAGCGCACCGGTGGAAGCCGGGCTGGAGCGAGAACTCGTTGATCGCGCAAATAGTACAGATGTGCCGCCAATATGCACGGTTTGCTGTCGTTCGAATTCGGCTAGCGGAGAGTGAATGCGCCGCCAGC
>CAZKZR010000166.1:0-6742 GCA_964557245.1 uncultured Anaerolineaceae bacterium
CGCCATTAATGGTTTTCCACCGATGAAGGATGGCCGGAGTGTACAGACAGCGGGGGTGAAAGAGAAAAGGGGAAACCTAGTACGGCGCCTGAAGCAGCTCCAGGATTGCAGAGACTTCGGCCGCGCCAGCATTCGAGCTGGTGCGGCGGGCAGTCTCTTCAACGGAGACCCTGGCGCCCGTGCGGCGGACGAAATCGGCAACGGCCAGCGACAGGGTCACCCGTGAGCTAGCGCCGCGGGCGAGCTGCCACACGCCAGCGCCTTCGCCTGTCAGCTCCAGGACGACGTTAGCGGAGGGCAAGCGCTTGCGCAGGAAACGGGCCGTGTCTTCGACCACGAGTGCGAGCATGAAGGCGTTGTGGGCGGCGGAGAGTTCGAACGGACGGCCAGTGGCATCGCAGATGTCCACGCGGTGAAGCCACATGTCACGGGAGAAGATTCGCTGAAGGAGCGAGGGGGGTGTTCCCGGAGTTCGCGGATGAGCTGTTCTGGTGAGTGGTCTCGGCGGATGTCCACCTGCTTCTGGTTCATGCCGTCGAGCGTCGACAGCCCGCGCTTCCGATAGGAGCGGAGGGTGATGGGGTTCGCCTGGGCAATCACTCCCAGGAGGCCACGCCCGCTCTGGACATGCCCCGCCTGGTGGGCCACAACGGCGTGGACATCCCAGAGTGTGCAGGGTGTCGGGCGTGTCCAGTCGCTGGCGTCGAGGTCTTCGAGCAAGGCGACGAAGGTCGTGAGTTCGGCCCGGGCGAGCGAGGCGTAGTCGTTCGCTGAGGGGCGGTAAAGGCCCACGGGTTCGAGCGGTTTGGTTGCGGTGGTGCTCATTCACGTTCCTCACGGGAAGTCAGCCAGGCGGACGCGATCAGGGCTGCTGCGGCGGGGACAAGTGGACCGAAGCGGCCCTCTGTTGGCGGAGCCTCGGGTTCGTTCGCGCGTTTCAGGGCGGTGAGCCCGTGGGTGACGGCGATCCAGAGGTCCCGCGTAGCGGCGGGACTGAGGCCGCTGGAAATCACACCGTCGGCGATGGCCCGGGCGAAGATCGCCTCGGCATCGGCGAGCATGGCGGAGGCCTCGCCCAGCGATTCCTCCGAGGGGACGAACCCGGGGACCGGGCGCTCGAAAACGAGCTGGTAGAGGTCGGGGCTTTCGTCTGCGAAGGCCATGTAGTCGGCCATAGCGGCTTCATTGAGGCCGCCCTCGAAAGGGTAACGGCGCGCCAGGCCGGCGAGGCGTTGGCGGTACTGCCGGACCCCTTCGAGGAAGAGCGCGTCATACAGGTCGTGCTTGCTTGAGAAGTAGGTGTACAGGGACGGGGTTTTCATACCGACCCGACGGGCGAGTTCGTTCAGCGAGAGGGCGGCAACTCCCTCGGCACGCATCAGGACGCGGGCTTCATCCAGGATTGCCTGCCGAACGAGTGGATAGCCGGGACGTCTCACTTCAGGAGCTTTTACTAACGCCATGTGTTTAAACTAATGCTATTAGTTCGTGAACGCAAGAGACCGGAAGGCCACAAGGCGGGCCGAGTCCGGCCCGCCTCGTCGATTGTTCGTGAGGTGCGGGAGGCTAGACCTCGACCATGAGCTTTTCGAGTCCGCGGAAGCCGGGGACGGTCTTCCATTCGAGTTCCTGGTCGGGCATGCGAAGGTTCGGGAAGCGCGCGAGGAGGGTTTTGACGCCGATCTGTGCTTCGAGGCGTGCGAGCGGCGCACCCAGGCAGTAGCGGCGGCCGCCACCGAACGCGAGATGGTCGATGTCTTCGCGGGTGATATCGAACTTGTGCGGGTCTTTGTGGAGGCGGGGGTCATAGTTGGCGGCGCCGAGGGCGACCGTGACTGATTGGCCAGCGTGCATCGGGCAGCCGGCGATCTCCCGATCATCGACGGTGATGCGGCCAGAGAAGGTGACCGGGCCTTCGAAGCGGAGCATTACTTCCACTGCGTTGACCAGCAGGGACGGGTCATCGCGCAGCTTCTGGACCTGGTCGGGGTTGCTCAGCAGATTCTTCATGCCGTTGCCAAGGAGGTCCGTGGTGGTGATGTTCCCGGCGCCGAGGAGCAACGAGATCATGCTGACGACTTCGTTGTCATTGAAGAAGCTGCCTTCGTCTTCAGCCTGGATGAGGGCCGTGATGAGGTCATCCTCGGGGTTGGCGCGGCGCGCGGCGACGGTGGCTTCGAGGTAGGAGCGAAGCTGACCGAAGGCGATTTCCGCCTTCTTCTTTTTCTCATCGCTGGCGAAGGGATCGAATCCAGCGGCGACGCCGTCATCGGTCCAGCGCTTGAAGTCAGCCTGGTCTTTGGGGTCCACGCCGAGCATTTCGGCGATGACGATGGTGGGGTAGGGCTGGCAGAAGGCGGTCATGAGGTCGAAGGACGATTGGCCTTCGACCTTGTCCAGCAGTTCGTTTGCGATTTCACCGATACGGTCGCGCATCTTTTCGATTGCGCGCGGGGTGAAGGCCTTCGACACGAGGGAGCGGAGGCGCGTGTGATCAGGCGGATCGAGGAACAGCATTGAGGGTTCGACGTCGCGTTCGCCGTCGGCGGCGCGCTGGCGGAACATCTGGTTGAAGGTGCCTTCGGCGGCCTTGCGCGGGTCAACGGCCAGGTCCCGGTCGTTGAGGATCTGCTGGACGTCTTCGAACCTTCCGACGATGTAGCGCCCGAGCATGTCATCGCGAAGGATGCGCGCTTCTTCGCGGACATCGTCCAGGAGGGTGAACGGATCCTTCTGGTATTCCGGGTTCATGGGTGAAAGCTTCATGCCGAGCGGCATGGCCGGCTTCGTTTGCTGTTCAGTCATCGCGGCACCTCATGGTCAGCCTGTATCAGGGTGAATGCAGTATAGAAAACTCGAACGACATTCGGAAAGTGCCTATTCGCGTCGTCGGGCACAGCTTAACGTGATTACCAGCGGACGGATCACATAGCCATCGAACTCGGCATCGATGAAGGCCGCGAGGTCCGAGAGGAATGACTGCCTTGCTGGGGGCGCCATCCGGGCGGTGTTGGAGTACGAACGCACGAGGTCCAGGTACTCAGCCGTGCTGTAGCGCTGGTCCCAGTCGTAGCGGAAGAGCTCTGGTTGTTCGAGCAGCGGGTTGGCTGCCAGTTCTTCGAATTCCGGAGGGAGCACGTCCCGGCCAGGAGTAGTTGGCGGGTCTACAGGCTCGTTCGGGAAGTGCGTCCGATAGATGGACTGAGAGGCAGCGAAGTATCCCCGGTCGACCTCCGATTCGACCTGGTTTGTGCCGACGATCGCGAGCAAACCGCCGGGTCTCAAGAGGCGCGGCGCCTTTTCCGTCCGGGCTGATGGTTCCACCCAATGGAACGAGGTGGCCGCTACCACGCCATCGAACCGGGCGTCGGGGAGCGATGCTGCCTCAAAGGGAGTGTGTCGAACCTCGAGTGGGTGGTTCGCGAACTTGTGCCGGAGGAAGGCGGCGAGGTTCGCTCCGGGTTCGCAGCCGACGACGGATGCGCCGCGGGCGAGAAGCGCGGCGGTGGCCTTGCCGGTGCCAGGACCGATTTCCAGCAACCGCGGTTGCGAAGGCAGCCGCCGGAAGACTTCGTCCCAGAGGGGCTCGGGGTAAGAAGGCCGTGCACGGTCATAGGTCTCGGGTGATTCATCGAACCAGCTGGTCACGGCTGTGCCTCCCAGGTCCAGCGGCATGAAAGCGAAAGCGGCCGCCCCGGGGCCGCCACCGCTGCGCCCGCTTTCACGTCGGGCAGGTTGAAGGCGTCGGGCGCACAGGTCTGCGGTTCGACGCAGAACGCTTCCGGCGGGGTATAGACCTGCACATGGGGAAACGCACACTCGATGGACATGGTTAAGCGGAGGCGCTGCCATTCGATGGTGACAACGGGTCGGCGGAGGGCGGTGTAGCAATCGTCCAGGCGGCGGCCGGCGAGCGGCGAGCCATCGAGCAGGAATTCGCCGGCGGGGGAGACAGTGGGGCCGCGAGGAACCTGGCCGACCATCTCGTAACGAGCGTCGGCGGGAACGGTGAGCCTGACGGAGCCGGAATCCTCGCCCGCGAGGGCCCGGCGAAACCAGGGGTGCCAGCCGCAACCGGCCGGGAAAGCTTCTCGCGCCGCGCGTACCTCCATTTTCATTGCGAGGAAGTTCGGGCCCAGTTCGAAACGCTGCCAGGCGCGGCCGGGCCATGGCCAGCGCTGATCGAACTCGCATGCCAGCTCGACGACTCGCCCCACCCGCGCAACCACTACCCATGGCCTGTCGCAGACCAGCCCGTGGATGGCGTGCTCCCGGCCGTTGTCGACCTGTTGCTGTTTTCCACCCCACGCGAGCCCGCCATTGCGGATGCGGTTGGGCCACGGCGCCATGGGATAGCAGCCACCTTCCACCGGCGTTCGCTCGTACTGTGCGAAGTCGTCCGGAGACCAGAGGAGCGGGGTTTCAACGCCATCGATGTCGATGAGGAGTTGGTGGAGGCGCCCTCCCGCAGTGGGTTCAACGAGCGCCCGTGCCCCCGGTGCGCGCAGTTCGATGCTCACCGGGGAATCGTGGCTGGATTTGCGGCGTGGCGCCAATTGGCCCGGTACACTTGGCCGATGCCGCGCATCCTCTTGTTCGACATCGATATGACCATGATCCGGACGTTCGGGGCGGGACGCGCCGCCATGGAACTCGCCTTCCATCGCGAGTTCGGCGTCGAAAAGGCGACCGAGGGCATCCTCTTCGACGGCCGGACCGACCGGGCCATCTTCTTCGAGGTGCTCGAACGGTTCGGCCACGGCGGTGATTCGATCCTGCCGAACTACGCACGGTTCGCGGAAAGCTACCTGGAGCTCTTTCCGGCCTCGATCGTCGAAAAGGGGGGCGAGGTGCTTCCAGGCGTGCACGACCTGCTCGCCGCCCTTGGTGCGGAAAAGGCAATCCTCGGGCTGGCGACCGGGAACATGCGACGCGGAGCCGAACACAAACTCGGCCACTTTGGACTTTGGGAGCTGTTTGCGGGCGGCGGTTTCGGCGATGACCACACCATCCGTGCGGACCTGGTTCGCGCGGGGATCGATGAACTGACCAGGCTGCACGCGTTGGACCGCGCGGACGTGGACGTCATCGTCCTGGGCGACACGCCACTCGATGTTGAAGCGGCCCATGCGGCGGGCGCCAAGGCGCTGGGCGTTGCCACCGGCCGGTTCAGCGTGCAGGACTTGAAGGCGTGTGGTGCGGAGTTCGCGCTCGCGGACCTAGGGGACACGCGCACGGCCTTGGAGATGTTGCTGGGCTAGGCGGTGGTCAGGCTCATCGTGCCGATGTCTCGCACAACCAGCGGTTCTCCGGCGAGCCGTATGACCATGAGTACACCAGCGTGCCCGGCGAGGGACAGTCGAGCCGGATGGCCATCGGGAAGGTGGACTCGCCGTCGCGGGCGGGAAAATAGCCGGGTTCTGCTTCGTGGAGGACGGACGCCATGTTGGCGTGACTGTGGGACACCGCGATGACGATCCCGCCGGGTGTATGGGCGAGGACGGAGTGCTCGTGATGGACGCGGCCGTTTTCCGGAGAGAGCACTTCGTAGTCCAGGGTGACGCCAGCACCGCCGGGCAACCGGGCGACCATCACACGGGCGACGGAACCTGATGGGTGGCTGGCTGTGGGGTCAGCCTGGGTACCGATATAGAGGCCGGGACTGGCCAACAACTGTTCGACAATGTCACTCACGTTGTGTCTCCTCGGTTCGAGCTAAATCACGCCCGCGGTGGTCAGTGCTTCGACTTCCTCGGCAGTCATGCCGAGGAGGCCGCGATAAACCTCGTCGTTGTGTTGCCCGATGGTTGGAGCCGGGTTGTAAACACGGCCGGGAGCGTGCGAGAGGCGCGGATAGGGCGCCGGGGTAATCACCGTCCCGACATGCGGGTCCTCGATGGTGACAAGGTCTTCGCGGGCCTCGAAATGTGGGTCGGCGAAGATGTCTGCGATGCTGTTGACGCCGCCGTAGGGGACGCGAAACTGGTCGAGGACGGAGTAGAGGGCGGCGCGGTCCTGGACCTTCACCCACTGCCGAATCATCTCGTGGAGTTCCGCCTCGTTCGCGAGGCGTGATTCGTGGTCACAGAACTTCGGGTCCTTTGGTAAATCGGGCAGGCCCATCGCATCGCAGAGACGCTGAAAGATCTGCGGATTGAGGGCGAGGATGAGCACCCAGTGGCCGTCCTGCGTCAGGAACTGCTCGCCGGGAATCGACCACGACCGAACGTTCCCGCGGCGCTCGCGGATGATGCCTTCGCGGCTGTACTCCGCGGCCATCGGGCCTGAGTAACGGAAGATGGATTCGTAGAGCGAGAGGTCGACGACTTGCGGTTCGTCACAGCCTGCGTGGTCCCGGTGGTACACGGCCGCGAGGATGGCCAGCGCGCCGAAGGTGCCACTGACGTAGTCGCCGAGCATGTAGCCGGGGTGCACGGGTGGCTGGTCGGCTTCGCCGGTGACGTAAATCAGCCCGCCGATGGCCTGGCCGATGCGGTCGTAGGACGTGCGGTCGCGGTACGGCCCCGTCTGCCCGAACCCTGAGATGCGCACGTAGATGAGCCGCGGGTTGGCTTCGTTAAGGTCGTCCGGCCCCATGCCCCATCGCTCGACCGTCCCCGGCGAGAAGTTCTCGACGATCGCGTCGGCTGAAGCCACCAGCCGCTTCATCACGGGCACCGCTTCGGGACGGTGCAGATCCAGCGTCACGGAACGCTTGTTGCGTTGTTCGCCGGCGCGGCTG
>CAZKZR010000167.1:0-6725 GCA_964557245.1 uncultured Anaerolineaceae bacterium
AGGCGTGGTAACTGCCCATCCAGGTCTTGAAGAGCCGAACCGTCGCATTGGCGCTGGCGTAGTTCCCCTCGGGCCCATCCTTCACGGGCTGCTTGTTGGCGTTGCCCACCCAGACGGCAGTGGCGGCATACCGGCTGTACCCCGTCATCCACGTTTCCAGGGTGTCCTTCGCGGTCGCGCCCTGCTGCGTCCCGGTCTTCACGCCGCCAGGGATCTTCACGCCGTCAACAAACGAATCGAGCGAGAGGTCGCTGTTGCTCGTGCCGCAGCTCCAGATGAGGAAGCGCGCGGTGCAGTCGGACATGATCGAATGGAGCATCCAGACTGAGCCCGCGTTGACGACTTGCTTGCGAACGAGGTCGTCTCCGTGCTGGTAGAGCACGCTGCCGTCCGCTGCTTCCACTCTGAGCACGACGACGGGGTCCAATTCTCGCGTCCCCGGCAGGCGGAGGTGACCGTGGCTGAACGCTTCCTTCTGCGCGAGCGCTTTATCCAACGTCTCGCCTTCCGCCGTGCTGATCGAAAGGGCGTCCTTCGGATCGAGCGTGCTCGCGAGCGTCGGCACTCCGACCATCGTGCCCATGTTCGCGATCGTCGAATCCATGTACGCCATATCCACGACGCGGACGTTCGCTCCGCCGGTCGCGATCGCCGGCCCGTAGATAACGCCGGGGTGATAGCGGAAGGTCGGATCGAAGCCCTGGTGGAGCGTCGTGATGCCCAAGACTTTGCCAATGGATATAACGATTTACACAAAGATTACGGTTGCTGCTCGGAATGCGGGCACGTTTTGCGAGCCGCCGAGCGCCGCTCTCGCGCTGATCAACCCCTGGCTGCCGCCCTTACCCGGGTTCTGGATGGTCACTTGCTCTTCGGGGGTCTTCGGCTTGTCGATGAGGTTGATCGGGTTGGTGTCCCAGATCGAGCTCATGGGTGTTTTGTTGAGCGCGTCCATCCATGAGAGGTACACGGCCGGCTTGAACGATGAACCCGGCTGGTGGATGTCGACCGCCTGGTCGATGTTGCCGGCCACCCTGGGGTCCGAAACCCAGGTGGGGTCCAGGTTCGGCACGTAGACGAGGATCTGCCCGCTCTGGGGTTCGATCGTCACGATAGAACCGTTGTGGCAGTCACACCCAGCCGCCAGCCCAGCGCTGAGTTGTTCGTTGAGGTCGGCGGTGGCGCGCTGATTGAGATCCCAACTGAGGGTGCTGGTGACCCGATAGCCGGCGGTGTGCACGCTCTCCACGCAGTCCTTCGCACCCTCGAGGCGCGGAAGGATGCCGGCCTTGCACATGCGCACCAGCCGCGGCTCGATCTGGTCGTCGATGAAGGCGGCCGCCCGGTTCGTGTTCATGTCGGGGAAAACCAGCACCGGCTCAGCGATAGCGGCAGCCGCTTCGGCTTCGGTGATGTGTCCGTGCTTTGCCATCAGGTTCAGCACGTACTCCTGGCGGGCCTTCGCCTCCCCCGCCAGCACAGAGCGTCCCTTGTCGTCGAGCGCGCAGGCTTCGCCAGTGTCATCCGGGACGCAGTTGGTGCGAGGGTTGTAGCGCGTGGGCGCCGAAGGCAATCCGGCCAGGGTCGCCGCTTCGGCGAGGGTCAGGTCAGCCGACGGCTTGTTGAAGTACCCCTGGGATGCCGCCTCAACTCCGACGTACCGTCCGGCGTAGGAAATGGAGTTCAGATACCACGAAAGGATCTGCTCCTTCGGGTAGGCATCCTCCGCTTCCATGGCGAGGACCATTTCCTTCAGCTTCCGGCTGATGGTGCGCGGGGCGGTACACTCGGTCACGCCGTTCACTTCTTCGCAATCGGTTGTGAAATAGGCGGTCTTCACCAGCTGCTGGGTGATGGTGGAGCCGCCGCTGGAGCTATCGTGTGTCGCATAGTTGGACCACGCCGCACGCATGATGCCCTCGGCATCGACGCCGCCGTGCTGCCAGAAACTGTTGTCCTCGGTCGAAATGGTGGCCGCTACCAGGTAGGGGCTGATGCTGCTTAGTGGAACGGGGTTCGCGATGGCGCTGTTCGGGTTGGTCAGCGTCCCGAGCGGCGTCCCCTCGCGGTCCGTGACCGTGGTCAGCCCTTGCCCGCGGATCGTCAGTTGGCTGGCGAGCGGCGGGTAGGCTCCGGCCGTTTCGCGGTAGAACGCCACAGCGGTCCCAAGCAAGACACTCGCTACCAGCGTCGCGGCGGCAACGACGCCGACGGCGACGATTACGAGCCCGCGGTGCCCATGACCGCGCTTGCGATTCCTGCGCATGGCAAACGCCAGCGCAGCTGGATCTCTACCCACGAACAACCCCCACCGCGGCAGGCGCCGCAGTCTTAGGTTGCTCGCGGAGGCGTTAGGCAGACCTTTGCGATCCGTCCGAACGCATTGCGAATTCGTCGCATTGGACGCGGCGCCAGGCTTTTTCGGGTAGGTGGACAGCGCACGGTGAACGCCGAAACCCGCTTCGCTGCAAGCGAAAACGGCGGCCCACCGGGCCGCCGTTCAACTTGCTGTTCCTGAGAAAGCCTACTGGAAGATATCGCCCCGGCTGGTGAGGACCACCAGCAGCACCATGACCGCCAGTTCCACCGTCAGCGCGAAACCCACCACCCCTGTCCAGATCGCCTGCGTCCCGCCGCGCGTGGCGAACACCGGGATCGTCAGGATCAGGCTGCTCGCAAGGAAGATGATCAGGCAGATCACACCGAGGCTATTGGGGCTCACGAGGAAAGGCAGATAGGCCAGCATTCCAGCTCCACGTTTTCCGGGCACGCAACCCGCAGTTTGTTTCGACTCAGAATCATAGCGAAGGTTCGGAAACAGGAAACCCGTTCCCGCCGCGCCCCGGCGATTCGTCGGTAGCGTGTTGCAACCGTGTGTACCACACTTCCCGCCGAATCTGATTCGGAGAGGAATCCCCACACATGCCGACCGTCGCCGAAGCGCAGGCCTCCATCGCCGCAGCCTTCGAAACCTACCTGAGCGAACTCTCGCAAGCCGCCGCCGTCTGGGAAACCAAGCCTGCAGCCGCCGAAGGCGAAGCCGCCTGGTGCGCCCGCGAAGTAGCCGAGCATATCGCCGGCGCCGGCCCCTTCTTCGGCATGGGCATCGCCCGCGCCTGCGGCATCGATGGCCCTTCGCCCGCCCGCATCTCCCTCCCGGACGCCTCGGCAGCGGTCGAAGAGACGAAGCGCACCCACGGCCTCCTCATGGACGTCGTCGCGAAAGTCAAAGACGACCAGATGGGCATCGAATTCGAAGCCGGCCAGCTCGGCAAGCAGACCGTCAGCGGCCTCCTCGGAGTGGTCAGCTACCACCTGAACGACCACGCCAACCAGCTCAAGACCCTCCGCGGCGGCTAACGTTCATCCTGCTCCTCCCCTCTCCCAAGCTTGGGAGAGGGGTTAGGGGTGAGGGGACAACGCGCCCCCAAACCAAACAGGGCAGCCAACCGGCTGCCCTGTTTCGTTTCTGCGGGATTCCGGCGGGGAATCCTCAATCCAAAATCCCTAATCCAAAATGCCTAGTCCGCCTCGATGACCGCCAGCACCTGGCCTTCCGAAACCCGCGCGCCTTCGGCCACAGGGATGTCCTTCACGATGCCGCTGCTCGGCGCCTTGATCTCGTTCTCCATCTTCATCGCTTCCAGCAGCAGCAACACATCGCCCTTGGCGACCGTGTCGCCGACTTTCACCTTGATGCTGAGCACGCGCCCCGCAATTTGCGCGGCCACACCGCCCTTCACGGTCGCCGCGGTCGCGCTGCCGGCCGCCGGGCCGCCCTGCTTCCGCTCGCGAGGCGCCGGGCCAGTCGTCAGGCGCCCTTCGATTTCGACCGTGAACCCGCGATAGTCCACCTGCACCGGCAGCATCGCGTTATCGCGAGCCCCCGCCGGCGGCAGCTGCACGCGGTACTGCACCCCGCCCGCGGTCACCGTCGAATACGCCGGTTCTTCGCGCACCTTGATGTCGTACTCGTGCCCGTCGACCATCACCTTGTCGCCGCGGACTTCGACTTCGTAGCTTCGACCGCCAACCTTCACTGTCGCCATCGTTCGTCTCCTATCGCATCTGGCGCATGCGGCCGAAATTCCGCCACGCGCCGGGTGCTTCGCCGCCGTTCATGCCGATGGGCTGGACCGCCACCGGCTGCGGCGCCTTCTTTTCGCCGATAGCGAGCGCGCCGACGATTGCCGCCACCAGCTCGCGTTCCGGGCCGCCGCCGCTGTTCCGCCACTCGAGGAACTCCTTCGCCGGCTGCGGGAACATCAGGTAGCTCAGCACATCGTCGATGTCCTTCGCCGTCTCGCCGATTTCCGCCTTCGCCGTCTCGATTTCGGGCGAAAGGTCATCCGCCGGGCGATGCGTGATCGGCTGTTCGTCGCCGAGCAGCTCCTTCAGCACGTCCGGCGCAATCGGCTTCGCGGTCGCCCCGTAGGCGCCCTTCGCCAGGTTCCGCGTCTCTTTCGTCACGTTGCCGTAGCGCTTGCCGGTCAACACGTTCAGCACCGCCTGCGTGCCGACGATCTGCGAACTCGGCGTGACCAGCGGCGGGAAGCCCAGGTCCTCGCGGACCCGCGCGTTTTCGGCGAGCACTTCCGGCAGCCGCGCTTCCGCATTCTGCTCGCGAAGCTGCCCTACGAGGTTCGAAATCATGCCGCCCGGCACCTGGTGCGAAAGCACGCCCGCATCGACCCCGAGGAGCCCGCTTTCGAACTTCCAGTACTTGCGCCGGACGTTCTTGAAGTAGGCCGCCAGCTCTTCCAGCTTCGACATGTCGAGGCCGGTCGCGTGCTCCGGATCTTCCGCCAGGGCCGCCACCAGCGTCTCGGTCGCCGGCTGGCTGGTACCGCCTGCGAGCGAGCTGATGGCGCAGTCGATGACATCCGCGCCGGACTGCACGCCCATCAGGTATGCCATCTCGCTGTAGCCCGAGGTGTCGTGGCAGTGCATCTGGACCAGCATCTGGGGGTGGTCCTTCTTCAGGCGGGTGACCAGCGCCTTCGCCATCATCGGGCTGAGCAGGCCGGCCATGTCCTTGATGCAGAGCGAATCCGCGCCCATCTGCACCATCGTGTCCGCCTGCTTCGCGAACGTATCCACCGTGTGCACCGGGCTAATGGTGTAGCAGATGGTGCCCTGCACGTGGCCGCCGGCCTTCTTCACCGCCCGGAACGCCGTCTCCAGGTTTCGCACGTCGTTCAGCGCGTCGAAGATCCGGAAGATGTCCATGCCGTTCGCGACCGACCGTTCGCAGAACGTCTCGATCACGTCATCGGCGTAGTGCCGGTACCCGACCGCGTTCTGGCCGCGAAGCAGCATCTGGGTGGGGGTGTTCTTCAGCCGCTTCTTGATTTCGCGAAGGCGCTCCCACGGGTCCTCCTTGAGGAACCGCATCGAGGTATCGAAGGTCGCGCCGCCCCAGCACTCAATGCTGTGGTAACCGACCGAATCCATCAGTTCGAGGACGGGGAGCATGTCCTCGGTGCGCATGCGCGTCGCCAGAAGCGACTGGTGGCCATCGCGGATGGCCGTTTCCATGATGCCGACCCTGGTCATGGGGCAAAGTCCGTAGGAGAGGGATAAGAGGCCCGGAGGTGGGCCACGGAGGACTGAGCGTACCACTGGTAGGGGTTAGGGGTTAGAGGTTAGGGGCTGGGGCTCACTGGGAGGCGGAGGGGACCCTCACCCCGGCCCCTCTCCCAGGCTTGGGAGAGGGAGACCTGGTCTTGCGGGATGTGTTGCTCGGGTTTGAGGGCGCGGTCTACAGAGAATGTGTAGCCGCTTCCTTGCGGGCGCGGCTAGGAACGGTGCTAGTAGGGGTAGTTTTTGATGGACCGGTAGGTGGGGGTGGGGCGTAGCGTTCGTTGGTTTTGAGGATTTGCTCGCGCTTGGAGCCTGCGTCCTCGATGGCGTTCAGCCGCTCGGAGAGTTCGCGTTCATCGAGGTGCGCCACGAGTTTGTCGGTGAATTCGACGAGGTTGCGGGTGGTTTTCTTGAAGGTGGCCATGTTCTCCTGGTTGGATTCAAGCTCGCGGGCGTTGCTGACGAGCAGGCCGATGAGTTTGACGGTGGTGGACGCCTGGCGGGGCGACATGGCGCCGAGGAGCTGGAGGCGGACGACGTGGGAGATGAGGGCCTGGATGGCGCCGCGGTCCATGGTCTGGAAGTCGAGCTTGCGGGCGTCACCGACGAGGACGCGGCGGGGTGTGCGCCCGCCTTTGGCGCGCATCTCGTTGACGGCGTCTTCCAGTTCGGGGTCGTGGAAGACGCAGTAGCCGGAGGCGGTGGCCCAGGCCTTGCAGGGGTCACCTGTCCGCTTGTTTTGCGCTGCGCATTTCTTTGACGTGTTCATGTGGTCAGGCGACGTGTTCGGGCTGTGGTGAAGAGGCAGTGCGGGAGTCTCTTGTCCCGACTGGCCCGACCAGTGGCCGGCACCCGGCGTTGCCTGATCGGGGACCTGAGGGGAGTGGTTGGCGGCGGTGCGGAGAGGCGGAGTGGAGAGGTCAGTCCTGCCCGGCGCGGTGCTGGCGGCGGGCTGGTTGTAGCCGCAGGCCTCATCGAGGAGGCGCTCGACGACCTGGGGAGGAAGCATGCCGGCAGCGGCGTTTTCAAGGTCTTCGAGAGGTTCAAAATCGACGAGGTCGGGGTCGATGCGCTTGAGGAGGTGTTGTGCGTGGTTCGGCGTGGTCGGCCCGGCCGGGATCCCGAAGCCCGTCGTGAGCCGG
>CAZKZR010000168.1:0-6719 GCA_964557245.1 uncultured Anaerolineaceae bacterium
GCCGCCCTCGGGCGCATCTTTGACCCCTTCTTCACGACGAAGGAGGTCGGAGCCGGAAGCGGCCTTGGTCTGGCGACCTCGCTCAGCATCGTCCAGGCCCACGGCGGGACCATCCTCGTCGATTCCACCGAAGGAGTGGGCAGTTCGTTCCGGGTTGTCTTGCCCTCCGCCGCCCGTTCGCCCGAGGCCGAGGTAGTCTCGTAGTATCGAACGGTGCCAAACCCGTTCTCTCTCGAAGGTAAGACAGCGGTCGTCACCGGCGGTTCGCGCGGCATCGGCTACGGCATCGCCCGCGCGTTCATCGATGCCGGCGCTCGCGTCATCATCACTGCCCGCAACGAATCGCAGCTGAACGAAGCGGCCTCCAGCCTCGGCGCCAACTGCATCGCCCGCCGCGCTGATATCGCCGATCCCGCCGCCATCGAAGGGCTCGCCGAAGGCGCCTGGAGCCTCTCGCCGGTGGATATCCTGGTCAACAACGCCGGAATCAGTCCGTACTACAAGAAGTCCGAACACGTCACCCTTGAAGACTGGGATTCGGTCGTCGACGTGAACATGCGCGGCACCTACTTCTGCTCAGTGGAGTTCGCCAAACGCTGGTTTGAAGCCGGAATGGCGGGCTCGATCATTAACGTCACCTCCGTCACCGGTGTTGTTCCCTTCGCGCGCCAGGGCGTCTATGCGGCGACCAAGGCCGCCATCCACCAGTTCACCAAGGTCATGGCGCTCGAATGGGCCGAAAAGCAGGTCCGCGTGAACGCCATTGCGCCCGGTTGGGTCGAAACCGATCTCGTCGGCGACCTGTTCGCAAGCCGCCACGGCGAGGGCCTGCGCTCCGACATCCCCGTCGGCCGCCTCGCCACTCCCCAGGACGTCGCCGGGGCCGCCGTTTGGCTCGCGAGCGAAGCGGCGGCCTATGTCACCGGCAGCATTGTTGTTGTCGACGGCGGGAGGCAACTCGTTTGAGCGCCGATCCACAGGCCGCCGACCTCCTCGCCCTTGCCGTCGATATTGCCAACGAAGCCGCGGCCGTCGTCGCGAAGTACGCCGCCGAGCGCACTTACATCGTCGAAACGAAGTCCACGCCCACCGACCTGGTCACCGAAGCCGACCGCGAAACCGAGGCCCTCATCGTCCGTCGCATCCTCAGCGCCCGGCCCGGTGATGGCTTGCTCGGCGAAGAGGGCGCGAACCGTGAGTCATCTTCCGGCGTGCGCTGGGTCATCGACCCCATCGACGGCACCACGAACTTCGTCTACGGCATCCCCGCCTACAGCGTCTCCATCGGCGTGGAACGCGACGGGCAACTGATCGCTGGCGTCGTCCACGATGTTGCGCTGGGGCACTCCTATACCGCCGCCCTCGGCGGCGGAGCGCACATGAACGGCCACTCGATCCAGCCCTCGGGCAAGACCGACCTCGCGACCGCCCTCATGGGCATCGGTTTCGCCTACGATCCCGCCCGCCGCGACACCCAGGCGCACTTCTACGATCGAGTGATGCTCGACATCCGCGATGTCCGCCGCATGGGCTCGGCAGCGCTCGACCTCTGCCGCGTCGCCTGCGGCCAACTCGACGGCTATTTCGAGTTCCAGCTCAACCCCTGGGACATCGCTGCGGGCGGCATCATCGTGCGCGAGGCCGGCGGCATCACCACCGGCTTCCACGGCCGGACATTCGAAGAGGGCTACGTTCTCGCCGCCACCGCCGCGCTCGCGGCGCCCATGCAAGCCGTCCTGGACCGCACCCCGCCCAGCTAGCCCAACACCCGGCCGGGCACCTCACCGCGCATCCCCGAGACCCGACCGTGAGGGAGGGTGCCCCCACGTGCCGGACACCCGAGCCGGAGGGCCGCCGTGGTCACACCGAACTCAATCCAAAGTCCAAAATCCCCAACCCACAATCCTTACACCCCCACGCCGCCCGCCGCCAGGTACTCCGCCGCTGTTCCTTCATCCAACCCGAGGTAGTCCGTCAATACCTCCCACGTGTGCTCGCCCAGGCACGGCGCCGCGAAGCGCGGCCCGTTGTCGTACCCAGCGATACGGAACTGGTGCCCCTCGTACGGGATGAGCCCCATCTCTGGATGTTCGAGCGTACGGAAGTACCGGCGATGCGTCAGTTGCGGGTCAGCCAGCAAATCTGAGGACCTCTGCACTGCGCCCGCCGGCACCCCGGCCGCCTGCAACTTCGCCATCAGTTCGTACCGGTCCTGCGAGGCCGTCCAGCCGGCGATCCCAGCTTCCAGCTCCGCTTGCTTCGCTTTGCGCCCCGCGAGAGTTTCCAGCCCGGCCCCAAGAGGCGCGGCGGAGCCCATCGCCCCGGCGAGCGCTCTCCACTGCTCGTCCGTCTCGCAGGCGATGGCGATCCACTGGTCCTCTCCTGCCGCCGGAAAAATGCCGTGCGGGCACATCGCCGGGTCATCGTTTCCCGCGCGTCGCGGCACCGCGCCGGACACCTGGTACTCCAGCAACTCGGGCCCGAGGAAGTGCAACGCCGCTTCCATCTGCGATTGCTCGATGTACTGGCCCTCCCCGGTCCGCCGGTGGTGGTCCAGCGCCGCCGCAACCGTCGCTGCCAGGAAATGCGGCGCCACGATGTCCGTGTAGGCGGTGAACGGCCCGGAAGGGGCCCGGTCCGGCCACCCCGTCACTTCGTAGAAGCCCGCGATGGCTGCGGCGTGGTAGCCATATCCCGCCAGGCTTCTTGCCGGCCCGGTCTGCCCCATCAGGCACGTGCTCACCATGATGATGTCCGGGTTCAGCTCTTTCGCCGCCTCATACCCGAGTCCCAGGTCGGCCATCGTCCCCGGTGTGAACGATTCGAACGCGACATCGCACCAGGCGAGCAGCTTCCTGGCCACCTCCTTGCCTGCCTCCGACTTCAGGTCGAGCACGATCCCCTTTTTCGAAGCGTTTGCCATCGCGAAGAACTGGGACCGGTTTACGCCGGCGACTCCGTCCTTGAACGGCCCCACGTTACGAAGCCGGTCCGGCGGCGCCACCGTCTCCACCCGCACGACGGTTGCTCCATGGTCCGCGAAATACTTCACCGTGATCGGGCCAGCCCCAATCCACGCAAAGTCCGCGATCTTCAATCCTTCGAAGGGCAAGCGGCCGTTGGCGCCCCCCGCGGGCGCCTTCAACGGCGTTCTCGCCGGGAGCGATCCCGGCGCGCCGGCCTCCAGCGGTGCCGGCGCCGCCGCCTTCAACGGTGTCTTAGCCGGTCGTGCGAAGGCCCCGGGCAGCTTCACCGGTCCCGTTCCCGCCAGGTTGTACGGTTGCCAGTATCCCCGTGCGTTCAGGTGCTCGAACCGCAGCACGTCGTCCACCCGCGAAACTGGCGCCACGGTCACGCCGCACTCCAGCCCTCGCTGCAACAGGTCGGCTTTCGGGTACTTCGCCGTGTAGGCGGCGAACTTTGGCAACAGCTCGTCCATCGGGTGATTCAAGTGCCCGCCCGTGAGCATGATGAAGTCGTACTGCGCCCAGTTGTCGTCATCCCGCCAGGTCTCCGGCACGGTCCCGTCCTCGATCATCCAGTTCACGAAGCCCGGTACCGTCGTCCCGATGGGGGCGATGACCACTTCTCCATCCAACGCCGGGAAGACGAGCGGAAGGGTCACGACCCCGAGTTGCAAAGCAGTGCCCGCTCGTTCGAGGTTCTTCCCCTGTACGGCTGATGCGGTCATCGCCTGGATCGCGGTCCAGGTCACGGCCGCCTGCACCGAGACATCGACGAACTGCGGTTCCCCCGTCTGCAACCGCCGGTGGTGAGCGATCAGCGCCGCCGCGGCTGATTCCGCCGCTGCGTGCCGCCAACTCTGCGCCACCGAAATCCGCACCGGCGCCCGGTCCGCGTCGCCGTTCAATGCCGCCTCTCCCCCCATCGCCGCGAGCGTCAGGTCCGTGCTCAGGTGGTTCGAATACGGTCCGTCCTGCCCGAACGCCGAGGTTGCGACGTACACCAGGGAAGGATTCACCTTCACGAGGTCTTCAAAGCCGAGGCCCTTCGCGGCCATGACAACAGGTCCCGCGTTTTCGAAAACAAAGTCCGCTGTCCGGATCAGCTCCAGGAATGCCGCCCGCCCTTCGCTCAAATTCAGATCACAGGCTACGGCCGCCTTACCGCGGTTGTAGGCGTGGTATGCCAGGTCCCGCTCCACTCCCTGGGGTGGTTCGACCCTCACAACCTCGGCGCCGAGGTCGGCGAGCATCATTGGCCCGAGCTGGGCATCGGAGGTGGTCAGATCGAGGACGCGGTAGGGCGAGAGCATGCGCCGGAGTGTAGCCGGTGTCGTCAAGTTCGTTCGGTGAAGGGCCGATCACCAGTCAGTGCCCGCGCAGCACATCCAGTACTTCTTTCACGCGCGCCAGGCTCCGCGGCCGCCACGAACCGCCCGCGCGCTCGAGCGCTGCCTGCCAGCTTGTGCGCGGCACGCCCCCCGCCCATTCCAGGAATGCCTCCAGGGCGGCCACCGCTTCCGCCAGCTCTTCCGGCGAAGCATCACGCCTGAAAGCGCCCGCGGCCCCTTCGTGATCGCCGTACTCCGCTCGAAAGTCCTGGTGCAGGTAGCCATCGAAGACCGGCCCGAGCGCCGCAAAATCAGATTCGGGGGAACTCATCGGTCCTCCGGATAGCTCGTCAGCACGAACCAGCTATCGCCGTCCCATTTCAGGACCACAACCACCGACTGGACGTCTACCGCCGATTTCGCCCCGCGTTTCAGGGAGCGTCCGACCGTGGAATCGAGTGTGTATCGCAGCGCGAGGTTCGCGCGGCTTCCGCTCTTCTGTTCCCACTTGCTGATCTCGGCTGCCTTCTTGCTGAGCACTGTGCCCACCGCGGATTCCGCCGTTTCCCGGTCGGTGTAGCTGGACGCAGCCGAGATGTCGGGCTCCGACTTCAGCCTGGCGGCGAGCTCAGCGTCACCTTTGCCAACGTGCCTCGCCAGCGTGTGCCCTCCCTGGTTTTCATCGTCTGTCAGGTTCCTGATGGTGCCGGATGACGGCGCCGGAGTGGGCGTGGCTGGTGTGGCAGTCCGAGTGGGCCCTGCTGGAGTCGCATCGACGGCGACCGAAGGACCAGACGCCGGGGTCAGCTCTGAATCCGGGATCCCCGGTGCCGAGTCGCCGGGCTCCAGCTTTTGCAGCAGATAGCCGGCCAGCAGCATCGCCACCACCAGCCCAAGGAGGAGCACGGACCTTACGCGCGGTGACACCGCCGAACCCTATCGCCTAAGGCGCTCTCCCGCACCTTCCGCGGAAACCAAAATCGCCGGCCCCTGTGAGGGACCGGCGATCCGGAGAGTTGGCCGTGGCCGGGTTCACGAAGCAGCCCGGCGATCGTGGCTGAAGCGCTTAGCCTGGCGGCGTTCCGCGCCCTTGCTGGCGCGGATGAGCCAGGTGTCCACCCACACACGTGGGCCGCTCAACTGGATGGCGCCTACTCGCTTCGCTTCCGCGAGCTGGCGGCCTTCCGCCACTTCCCGCTCCAGACTCTCGATTCGCTCTTGAACCATGGTTTCGAATTCCATCGTGCTCCTCCTTGCGTTACCGCTTAGTTAGAATAGCTGGTAACGCCGTTACCTGTCAATGGTTTTAGGGGGTTACATCATCGCGATCCTGTGCTATCGTTCCGCTATGGACCCCGCCGACCGCGACCTTCTTCTCCAGTTCCTCTGGACGCGAGATTTCGAAGACGCCATCGATTCACCGGCGAAGCTCCGCGCCTGGTTGCTCGGCCTCGGCCTCCTCAGCGAAGACGAACCGGTCAGCGAAGACGATGTCCGCCTCGCCCGCCATTTCCGCGCCGCCACCCGCAACCTCTGCGAGGCCAACAGCGGCGGCGTCCTGGACGAGCGCACGAACGCCGTTATCGATCAGCTCAACGCTGCTGCCCCGCTCAAGATCACGGTCAGTCCCAACGGCGGCCTCGATGTTCGGCCCGGCGGCACGGGCGTGCAGCGCGCCCTCTCGACTCTCCTCGCTATCGGCTACAAGTCCACGGTCGAAGGCGAGTTCCCGCGCTTCAAAACATGCAAAGCGTGCGGCTTTCCCTTCTTCGATAGCTCCAAGAACGGTTCTCGCATCTGGTGCGATATGGGCGCCTGCGGCACCAAGCACAAGATGCGCGCCTACCGTGCGCGCAAGGCATCGACCGAGAAGTAACTACCCCACAGACCCGCTAACGATTCGGGTGCTAGACTCGCCGCCATCCCGTAGGTGGTGGCCTATGCAAGCAACAACGGAACGCACTGAAACGGCAGCGGCCGATTACCTGGCTCGCGTCCGGGGCCTGCTTGATGCCGTCCGCGCCGCGGCCCCGGAGACCGAGGCCAACCGTCAGCTGCCCCCTGCCATCGTTGAGCAAATGACAGCTGCCGGCGTGTTCTCAGTCGCCGTTCCGAAGTCCTGGGGCGGCCTCGAGCTCGATCCCGTCACCCACGCGCTCGGCATCGAACTCCTCGCCCAGGCTGATGCGTCAGCCGCCTGGTGCGCCATGATCGGCTGCGACACGGGTTACGCCTCCGCCCACTTCGAGGACTCCGTCGCGCGTTCGCTCTTCGCTGACCCCACCGCCGCAACCGTGTTCGTGGTAAATCCAACTGGCGCGGCGGTGCCCACGGAGGGCGGCTACAACGTCACTGGCCGCTGGACCTTCGCCTCGGGCTCCAGCCACGCGAAGGTCTTCTGTCTCGGCTGCATCGTCCCGACTGA
>CAZKZR010000169.1:0-6617 GCA_964557245.1 uncultured Anaerolineaceae bacterium
GGCATGTCCCCTGCGCCGCGCCCTACGAGCAGGCAGGTGCCGAGCGCGCGGCCCTTGTCCGGCGTGGGGTCCGTCACCAGGCCGTAGATTTCGCGGCCTTCGTGGTCTTCCGGCAGGTACTCCGTGATCGGCAAGCCCTCTTCGTTCACAAAGAGCAGGCAGTGGCAATACTTGTAAATCTGCATCTCGTCGCAGGCGCAAATCCAGTCGCGCCGTGCCTCGGTGTTGGGTCGGGCGTGGAAGAGCTAACGTGCGGGACTTGGCCGGAACACGATATTGTTGCCCCGCTTAAGCCTTCGGAGGACAGATGAAATTCGGACTGCACATCGGACAACAGAACATCTCCATGGCGGAGATGCGGAAGACCTGGACCTGGGCCGATGGCGCGGGATTCGACTGGGTTGATGTCTGGGACCATTTCTATGAGGCGCCGCCCCAGGACGGGAACGGCAGCTGCTTCGAAGCGACGACGTGCATGGCGGCGATGGCCTGCGAGACGAAGAACGTACGGATCGGCGTGCTGGTGCTTGGGATGAACTACCGCCACCCGGCGGTCCTCGCCAACGCGCTGACGACGATAGATCACCTCAGCGACGGCCGGCTGGAGATAGGGCTCGGGGCGGGCTGGCATCAGCCGGAGTACAACGGGTACGGCATCCCCTTCCTTCCCATTGGTCAGCGCATGGACATCCTCGAAGAGGGCGTCCAGGTGGTGCGAATGTTGACGACACAGGACCGGTCGGACTTCGCGGGAAAGTACTACACGTTGAACAATGCCGCCTGCTATCCGAAGCCGGTGCAGGCGCGGCCTCGGATCTGGATTGGCGGGAACGGCGAGAAGCGCACACTGCGGATCGCTGCGCGGCATGCTGATGGCTGGAACACGCCGTATCCGTCGGTTGAGGAGTTCAAGCGCCTTTCCGGGGTGCTGGACTCGTGGTGTGAAAAAGAAAGGCGCGACCCTTCGACGATCGAGCGGAACGTGAACCTGAGCTTCCACATGGCGGCGACGCCCGCCGACCTGGAACGCACGGAACAGCAGTACCGCGAGACGTGGGGCCCAGCGAGCGAGGGGATGCGCAGTCGCGGCGTGGTCATCGGGCTGCCGGAACAGGCGATCGATCTAGTACGCCGGTTCAAAGATGCCGGCGCGGCGAGAGTGAACATCGCCCAGCGGCCACCGCTGGACTGGGACGGCCTGCAGGCGTGGTCGAGCGAGGTCATCCCGGCGTTCGCCGGGAAGTAAGGCCGCCGCTGTCTCCGTGCGGCGGCTCGCCGTACGATCGTCCTGTGACATCGCCGCGCCGAATTGCAGTGCTGGGTTCCACCGGTTCGGTTGGGACGCAGACTCTCGACGTCATTCGTCAGCTGCCCGAAAACTTCGCGGTAGACTCGCTGGCCGCGGGTCGGAACCACGAGCTGCTTTCGGCGCAGATTCGCGAGTTTCGGCCGAAGCACGCTTCCTGGGAAGGCGAGCCGTCCGAGGCGCTCAGCGCCGCCCTCGCGGAAACGGGATGCAGTTTCGCCACCACGGAAGAGCTTGCGCTGGATTGCGACGTGCCCCTGATCGCGACGGCCGGAGCGGCGGGATTATTCCCCACGCTGGCGGCACTAAAGGCGGGCATGCCCGTGGCCATCGCCAACAAGGAAGTATTGGTCATGGCCGGGAGCATCGTCCGCGAGGCGATGGCTGCCGGCGGTGGTTCGCTGCATCCCGTGGACAGCGAGCACTCGGCGATCTGGCAGTGCCTGTGGGGCGAGGAGGGACACGGCATCCGGCGGATTCTGCTCACGGCGAGCGGGGGTGCTTTCCGCGATTACGACTCGGCCCAGCTGGCCGGGGTAACCGCTGAACAGGCGCTTAACCACCCCACATGGAACATGGGTCCGAAGATTACCGTTGATTCAGCGACGCTGATGAACAAGGGCATGGAGACCATCGAGGCAATGTGGCTGTTCGATGTCCCCATGGAAAAGGTGGAAGTGGTCCTGCACCGCGAATCGATCGTCCATTCCCTGGTGGAGTTCAGCGATGGCAGCGTGAAAGCGCAACTCGGCGTGCCCGACATGCGGCTGCCGATCCAACTGGCGCTCGCGTACCCAGACAGGATGCCCAGACCGCCGATGCCGGCGCTGGACCTTGGAGCGATCGGTGCATTGCACTTCGGGACGCCGGATGTGAGCCGGTTTCCATGCTTGCGGCTCGCTATGGAGGCAGGCAGCAGGGGCGGAACCTATCCTTGCGCCATGGCCGCCGCGGACGAAATCGCGGTCGAGCGTTTCATGTCAGGAGAGATTGGTTTCCTGGACATTCCGCGAATTGTTGAAGAAGTGCTGGAGAAGCACGAGAACATCGCCGATCCTGATCTGGACACCGTGCTCGCTGTGGACCAGCGAGCACGCATTCAGGCCCGCGAAGTGAAAGCAGGAGTTACGGTTTGATTTTCCTCGCGTTCGATGGCGTAGCGATTCTGCGGGCCGCGGTCCCGTTTATCAGCCTGCTGCTGATCCTTGTGCTCATCCACGAGTTTGGGCACTTCCTGGCGGCTAAAGCGTTTGGCATCAAGGTGCTGGAGTTCGGCATCGGCTTTCCGCCGCGCGCGAAGACGATGTTCACGAAGGGCGAGACCGAATACACGTTGAACTGGCTGCCAATTGGCGGCTTTGTCCGGCTGCTGGGTGAGGAAGATCCCTCGGACCCGAGGTCGCTTGCGGCCGCGCCGCGATGGCAGCGGCTGGTGGTGATGGGCGCCGGCGTGATGATGAACCTGGTCCTGGCGGTGTTCCTGCTGGGCGTCAGCTTCATGGTTCCTCGCGAACGTTCGCTCTCCCAGGCCCAGATCGTCGAAGTCGCCGCCGGCTCGCCTGCCGCGTCAGCACCGATTGAGGGCACAATGCGCGACGGGAGCACACCGGTGCAGGGCATCCAGCCGGGCGACATCGTGGTGAAGGTCGAGGGGCGTGAAATAGCGAACACCAGCGAGATGGTCTACGTGAATCGCCTGAATCTCGGCGAGACGCAGGAGTGGACGATCATCCGGGCCGGTTCGACGCTGACGGCTCATGTCTATGCGCGCTGGCATCCACCGGCCGGGCAGGGGCCGACCGGGGTCAGGATCGGAGCGCCGCAAACTTGCACGGTGGACGACCAGGGCGAGCCGACGAACTGCCAGTTGAAATTCCCGCAGACAGAAAGCGTCTGGTATCCGCCGTGGATTGCCTTCCCCAAGGGGGCGCAGTCGTTGGTCGATACCATGGTCCTGACCGTGAACGAAATCCGTGTCCGCATTGGGGGCGGCGGCGGGGCAGCGATCAACGAAGACCAACCGGCGTTTACCGGCCCCGTCGGCATCGCGGATACGACTGGGACGCTGATCGAAGAGGCTGGATGGCGCTCCCTGATCGAATTTGCCGCGCTGCTGTCGCTGAACCTGGCGATTTTCAACGCTCTGCCGATCCCGATGCTCGACGGTGGGCGAATGTTCTTCGTCGTCCTCGAGTTGCTGCGCGGTGGGAGGCGAATCTCGCCCGAGAAGGAAGCGCTGGTGCACTTCGCGGGGTTCGCGCTGATGATGGCCGGCGTGCTGGTCGTCACGTACTTCGATATCGCGCGTCTCGTAACCTGAGCGGTGTTTACGGCGATCTTCTTATCGCTCTTCCTCGCGGCTTGGCTGCTGCTCGGATTTCTTCCCTGGCTCATGGTCTCGGTGGTGACGCGCGGCAGGGCGGGGCTGGGGATGTTGCCTCTTTGCCTGCTTGCGGGGCTGGTCGGCGGCTTTGCGGTCCCTCTGTTGGGGAAGGACGACGGCCAGGGAATCTGGATTAGCATGCTGGCGGCGCTTGTCGCCTCTTCTGCGCTTATCGCGGCGAGAAAGTTCAGCCAGCACGCTCCAGCGCCAGAGGCCTCCCCGGAAAGAGGTTCCCCATGAAGCCCATCGCGCTTTCTACGATGTATGCCCAGCAGGAGCGGTTCGACGACGGCGCGACCTTCGCCCGGTTTGCAGCCGACGCGGGATTCGATGCTATCGAGATAAGCCACTCGACCCCGAAATCCAAGATCGAAGGGATCGCTGCCGCCGGCATCCTGCCGGTGACTTCGTTCCACGCGCCCGCCCCCTACGTACGGCGCGCGAACGGCAGGGGCAATTCCAGCGCCAATCTTGCGGCTGTGGACCCGGCGGAGCGGGCTGCGGCCCTGGAGTACACCCTGTTTAGCGTGCGGTGGACCGTGCGGCTCGGCGCGAAGGCGCTGGTTGTGCACCTCGGCCAGGTCAGCGACGTCCGTGAGCAGTTCGAGGAAGAACTGGCGATGCGCCGCATGCACGACCAGGGGCCGTTCGACGCCGAACGGTTTAGCGAGCTCCGCGAGACGGTCATCCGACTGCGGGCGGGGCAGGCTGAGCCGTACTTGGAGGCCGCCCGACTCTCCCTCGATGCGCTGGTTCGCGAGGCTTCAGCGACGGGCATCGTCATCGGCTTGGAGAACCGCTACCACTACCACGAAATCCCGTCGCCAGACGAGTACGCCTTCCTGCTGGACGGGTACACCAACGAAGAAGCTGGATACTGGCATGATGCGGGCCACGCTGAAGTGCTCGACAGGCTTGGTTTCATCGACAAGCGCACCTGGCTGGACCGATGGCGGGAACGGCTGGTCGGAGCCCACTTGCATGATGTCTCCGGGATAGGGGACCACCGTTCTCCGGGCGATGGCGACGTTGATTGGTCCTATATCGTTGAGGGCGTCGGCGGATTGGCGGGCTACACGTTGGAGATCAACCAGCATCAGCCGGACGAACGTGTCCGGGCAGCGCTGCCGTTCTTGCAGGGACTTGGACTGCGCTAAAACGCGAGGTCCAGCGAGATATCAAGAGCGCGAGCGCTGTGGGTCAGTGCGCCAGCGGAGATTGCATCGACTCCGGTTTCGGCGATGAGTCGGACCGTGGAAAGGTTGACTCCGCCGCTCGCTTCCAGCTTGGCCCGCCCCGCGACTCGGCGCACGGCTTCAGCCATCTGCCCGGCGTCCATGTTGTCGAGAAGAATCCACTCGGGCGTCGCCGCGAGGGCATCCGACAGCTGCGAGAGGGAGTCTATCTCCACTTCGACGGCGATCCCCGGCGCACGCTCGCGGATGGCCTGGACCCCTTCGGCGAGGGTGCGCTCCATCCGTTCGAGGGCCTCGCGATGGTTATCTTTGATCATCGCCATGGAGGCGAGATCGCGGCGATGATTTGTGGCGCCCCCGCAGCGCACGGCGTACTTCTCGAAATCGCGAAGACCGGGGGTGGTCTTCCGGGTGTCGAGTATGACCGCATTCGTGCCTGCTGCGAGGTCCACGAATCTCCGGGCCAGCGTGGCGGTGCCGGACATTCGCTGGAGGAAGTTCAACGCAACTCGCTCGGCTCGGAGCATGGCCTGGACGCTGCAGGTGACCTCGGCGAGGACCGTTCCAGCTGCGAAGCTCGCTCCTTCCGCAATGTGGAGCGACATTTCCGCACCCGGATCCAGCTGGCGGAACGCCTCGAGGGCGACAGGCATGCCGCTCAAGACACCATCTTCCTTGGCCAGGAACGAGGCGGTACCGCGGAGCGACTCGGCGACTGTGGCGAGCGTCGTCGCGTCGTCGAAGGCGCGGTCTTCTTCCAGCGCAGCCCGGACGGTGCGTGTCACAAGGGCAGAGTCGAGCGGGCTAATCTCCACGTTTCCATACCTGTTGCCGCTTCCAATGGACGTCGTCGCGTTCGGGGAAATCCTTGCGATAGTGGCCGCCGCGGCTCTCCGTGCGGGCGAGGGCAGCTTCCAGCATGAGCGAAGCCAACACGGCAGTTTGTTTGAGTTCCCGTGTTTCACGGCTTGTCCCGGGCTTGGGCGCTGCCCAGCCGCTGACTGTCCTCAATCCCGCGCGGAGGCCGGTCTCATCGCGTTCGATGCCGGCGCAGGACCACATCATCCGCTGGAGAGTGTCCTGGTCCGGCGCGGAGACGTTGGGAAGCGTGACTGCGCGGGCGCCCGCGAAAGGCTGCGCCGCGCCGCCTCCACCTCCGGCAATGTGCTCCACGACTCGCTTGCCGAACACGACGGTCTCCATCAGGGAGTTGCTGGCCAACCGGTTGGCGCCGTGGACGCCTGTGCAGGCGACTTCCCCGCAGGCGTAGAGGCCGGGCAGCGTTGTTCGGCCCCACACGTCGGTGCGTACTCCCCCCATCAGGTAGTGCGCTGCCGGGGCCACCGGGATGGGGTCTGTCCGCATGTCGATCCCGACGCCGATGCAAAAGGCGTAGATGGCGGGGAAGCGGGCGGCGAGGTCGACGGATTTCAGTCCGGTGCAATCGAGAAAAACCGAGGCGCTTTGCTCCGCGCGCATTTCACTGACGATGGCGCGCGCGACGACATCGCGCGGGGCAAGGTCGCGGAGCGAGTGATAGCGCGACATAAAAGCTTCGCCGGCCCGATTTCGAAGGATTGCGCCCTCCCCACGGACGGCCTCAGAGATCAGGAACGGTGGCGCGCCCTGGAGGTGGAGTGCCGTCGGGTGGAATTGGTAGAACTCGAGGTCCGCCACCTCCGCACCGGCTTCGAAGCCGAGGGCGATACCGTCGCCGGTGGCAACGTCCGGG
>CAZKZR010000170.1:0-6611 GCA_964557245.1 uncultured Anaerolineaceae bacterium
ATCTTGGCCTTGATGTTGGCGATGACTTCGTCGACGGTGGCGACGCGCCAGTTAGCCCATTCCTTGCTCTCGCGCTGCCACTTCATGTAGTTGTCTCGACCCTTGGCGCGCTCGGCGGCGAGTTCTTCTTCCGATGGCTCGTGGCCGAGGCGGGCGGCGATGCCGGCCGGGGTCATGTCGCCGATGACGTCACGGGTGACGTGGATCTGCTCGTTGGCGAGCTTCGGGCGCTCGATGAAGTGGCAGATTTCGTTGTGGTCCTTGTCGTAGAAGACGAAGACTGGGATGGACTCGAATTCGCCGTCCTTGAGGTACTCGGCGATCATGTCCTTGTTCTGGTCGCGTTCGAAGAAGCGGAATTCGATGCCGGCGGCTTCCGCGATCTTTTGAGCGACGCCGGCGCCGCGGTAGACGTCCGGGCACCAGTCTTCACCGATGACGACGACGCGCTTCGGGCCGTTGGGGAGGGCCGCCAGTTCCTTGAGCGCCTTCGCCTGGGCGTCAGAAACGGTGAGGCCGTTGTAGTTGTTTTCGAAGAGTTCCTTGTTGCGGATGCCGCTATCGAGGTACTGCTGGAAGGTCTTGCCCTTGGCGAAGCGTTCCAGGGTGATGACGGATTGAGTGGCTGATGCCATGAAGGACCCCCTCTGAGTCAGTTGCAGGTTGCAACAAACAGCCTACAAGGCGCCGGAAGGCCTCACAAGGCAGCGCGTTCGGAAGTTTTCGCTTCGTCCCAGAGGGCGTCGAGGGCCGGAAGATCGAGGTCATGCAGGTCGAGTTCGCGTTCGCGGGCAACTCGCTCGACAAACGCGAACCGGCGGCGAAATTTCGTGTTCGCGCCACGCAGCGCCTGTTCAGCCTCGATCCCGAGGTGATCCGCGATGTTCACGAGGACGAAGAGGATGTCGCCGAACTCATCGAGTTTCTCCGCGGCGTCGCCGGCGGCCGCGAATTCGGCGATTTCCTCCCGGAGCTTCTCGAGGGGCCCTTCGATGTCCGGCCAGTCAAACCCAACCCGGCGCGCCCGGCCCTGGATCGACTGCGACGCCGCGAGCGCGGGGAGCGAGGCGGGAACTCCATCGAGGATGGAGTCGCGGGGTTTTTCGGCTTTTTTGAGCTGTTCCCAGTTCTGGTAGACCTCTTCGGCGGTGGAGGCCGTGCCTTCTCCGAAAACGTGTGGATGACGCCGGATGAGCTTCCGGGCGATGTGTTCGACGACGTCCGCGAGGACGAAGTCCTCGTTGCGAACCGCGACTTCGGCGTGCATGAGCACCTGGAGGAGCACGTCACCGAGTTCTTCGGTCAGGGAGGCGGGATCATCGCGATCGATCGCTTCGAGCGTTTCGTAGGTTTCTTCGAGGAGGTGCGGCCGGAGAGAGGCGTGCGTCTGTTCGCGGTCCCAGGGGCAGCCATCCGGGGCGTGGAGACGGGCAACGACGTCGATCAGCCCATCCATCCGGCGAAGGTCATCCAGTGCCTCGATGGGCGGCACGAAGAGGCTATCGAGGTAGCCGAACGGACGATGGTCCAGTGACTGCAGGGGCTCGACGCGGATCGATTCGCCATCTGTCCCGAGAGCGCTGAGAACGGTCACCGGATGGTCGGCAGGGAGGACCTCGAGGAGTGCGACCTTCAGCGCATTAACGGTCTCGCGGTCGTAGACCTGGTGAACGATGGAGGGGCGGCGGGGATCGAAGCGGAAGCTCGTAGCGTCACAGACCTGGACAGCACCCATGTCCAGGCCAAGCGCGGCCGCGGCCAGGTCTAGAAAGCTCACGGCCGGATACACCCTGGTGGCGACGCCGGTCTGTTTTGCGCCCTCCAGGATGAGCGTGACCGAGCGCTCGGCGAAGAGCGGGTGCCCGGGGACCGCGAAGATCACGTCGCCGGCTGTGGCGGCTTCCAGCACGCGTTCCGCGACCGTGCCGTAGACGCGCTCGAAATCATCGGAACTGCGGTAGAGGTCGTCACAATCGGGCGCGCCGGGCGCGAGCGATTCGACGGAGGGGTGGTGGCGCGTCCGGAGGATGACCGGGGTACCGGACGCAAGCAGGTCACGCGTTTCGACGGTGACCTGCGCCGGGTTGCCCGGGCCGAGACCGACGATGTGGACGGTGTTCACAGTCCGAGCAGCATAGCAGCGGCTACTCGAGTGGGACGATGCCGCGGGTGCGGAGGGCCGCGACGTATGTATCGACATAATGGTTGGCGGATGCGCGCCAGGAGTAGTCGCGGCTCATGGCGTTGCGCTGGAGGCGATTCCAGGTTTCTTCATCCTGGAAGGCGCGGACCGAGCGTTCGAAGGACGAGGCGAAATCGACCGTGCTGAACTCGTCGAAGAGAAATCCGGTGGCGGTCTCCGGGTGCTCGTCCAAGTCGATGATGGTGTCCGCGAGGCCACCCGTGCGGCGGCCGATGGGAATGGCGCCGTAGCGCATAGCGATGAGCTGTCCGAGGCCACAGGGTTCGTAACGCGAGGGCATGAGGAACATGTCGCAGCCCGCGTAGATGCGCTGGGCGAGGCCCTCATCGAACCGGGCGACGAGGCGGACGTGGCTGCGATGCTCGCCTTCGAGCCGCCCGAGTTCATCCTTGAGCCAGCGATCCCCATCTCCGAGCACTACGAGTTGGGCATGCGAGGCGATTATCTCGGGCAGGGCGCGCAGGACCAGATCAACGCCTTTTTGCTCGGTGAGGCGAGTGACCATGGCAAGGACCGGTCCATCCAGGTCGGGGAGCTGGAGCTCCGCGCGGAGGGCAGCGCGGTTCACGTCGCGTTGCTCGATCGAGGCGAGATCGAACTGTTCCATGATGTGGCGGTCGGTCCGCGGGTTGAAGAGGTCGGCGTTGAGGCCGTTGAGGATGCCGACGAGCGCCTCGCCGCGAAGGGCGAGGAGAGATTCGAGTCCTTCACCGTATTCGCGAGTGAGGATCTCCTGCGCGTAGGTAGGGCTGACCGTGGTGACGATGTCGCTGTAGTAGATGGCCTGCGCCAGGAAGTCGTTCAGTTCGTCCGGTCCGCGGTAGCGGAGATTGTGAATCGTGAAGACTGAAGCGACGCCGCGTAGCCGAGGCTGGCTCCACGAGAGGTTACGAAGGGCGAAGGCGAGCGGCGCGGTGTGCCAGTCGTTGAGGTGCAGAATGTCGGGGATCCAGTCGTCGTGCTTAAGCATTTCGATGACGCTGCGGCAGAAGAACTGGTAGCGGAGGAGGTCATCGGCTTCGCCGTAGATGCCGGCGCGGTCGAAGTAGTGGTGCTCGGCGACGAGATCGACCGGGACCCCGCCAATGCCTTCGGCGGTGGCGATATCGACCGAACGATCCTTCCCCGGCAGGGGCACCACATAGGACCGGTGCTGTTCGGAGGCGCCGTGGGCCGGCATGGCAGAGCGGTGAGCGGGGGTGACGACGCGGACGTCATGGCCGACTTCAAGGAGCCGCTGCGGAAGCGCGGCGGCGACGTCCGCGAGACCGCCGACCTTGGAGAACGGATCAACTTCAGCGGAGGCGAAGAGGATTTTCATGGCCTGGCGCTCCCAACGAGTTCTGATTCGATGGCGAAACGCA
Organism: uncultured Anaerolineaceae bacterium; assembly: GCA_964557245.1. GTDB lineage: Bacteria > Chloroflexota > Dehalococcoidia > Tepidiformales > Tepidiformaceae > Amarobacter. The sequence goes on from CAZKZR010000170.1 coordinate 3,568, forward strand.
GTTCGTTGGCCGCGGATGCGCGCCAGGCGCACTCGCGCTTGGTCGCCTCCGGGGCGGAGCCGATGGCGATGGCGTGGGCTGCGTTCAGTACCACCTCACTTAGCAGCATGAACCCACGGTGGATCATCGTGAAGTCCCACATGGGGCGGCGGCTGGCCCACCAGAACTGGCAGCTGTGGAGGGCTGGTTCGAGGCACTCCGAAGCGATGGTGGAATACACAGCGGAATCGCGGGTGGTGGCGAACTGGCGGGCGACGTGCTCAAGGTAGAGGCAGTGGTCGACGTATTCCCATTGCCGGGCATGCAGCGTGTTCCCGGGCGACTTCCAAAGCGGGTACGGATCCCCGGCGGCGATGTCGTGTTCGCTGGTGCTCCAGGAGGATGCTCGCGGCACGAGCGTTTCAGCAGCCGGGAAGTGGTCGACAACGGCGCTTGGCCAGGCCATCTGGACTCGATGGGCTCCGCGGCGGCCCTGGTGGCTGAGGCGGGAGAGCGTCTCATCGAGGAACTCGGTCTCCCAGCCGGCGATATGGTGGCCGAAAGTCTCCGCATCCATCGCGGTCACCACGTAGGCGTCTGAGTTGCCGCCAACCTGTTGCAGATCAGCGATGAAGTCGGCCGCGGTGGTTTCGCGGAACGAGATCTTGTTGCTGCGCACGTCGTCTCGAAAGAGGACGGCGATATCACGGTCGCCCGCGGCGACGCGGTGGACGCGATCAATGGGCCAGCCGGAGGGGCAACCGACGCCGCTCATGATGAACCACTCGTGCCCGCCCGCTGCGATGTCACAGGCGACCGCCTGGTCGACGCACATTTCCGGAGGGAAGAAGCCGCGCGGCTGCCAGGCGTTGCCGAAGGCCGAGGAATTGGTCGCGGAGTTCTGCTGAATGGAGGCGGCCCGGCGTTCGGAAGGGATGAGCGGAAGGATCGGGTGGTACTTACCGCTGCCGACGAATTCGACGATGCCGCGGTCTGCGAGGCGGAGCAAGGATTCGACTACGTCACCCTGGCCGTGTTCGAGGAGGAGTTCAGTCAGGACTCCCTGGATGTTCACGGCGACGCGGGCGTTGGGGTGGCGGGAGAGCACCGCCAGGAGCGGCCGGTAGGACTCATTGGCCACCCGGACGAGGATTTCGTGGGTTTGCACCGGCGGTTGATAGAAGTGCAGCAACTGCGCCCAATGGGTCACCTGGCCGCCACCTCCGGTGCGCCAGCCGCATAGAGGCGCGGGGCGATGGCGGGGAATGGATTGTCCAGGTGCTCAAGCTGGGCCAGTTCGCCGGCAAAGCCGGAATCGCCTGACTCCATGGCGGCGGCGATGGAATCGAAGCGGGCGCAATGGCTGTTGAAGCGCTCGATAGCGTACTCATTCGCCTGGCCCGTGGTCATGAGGAATTGCCAGTCAGAGGACTGGAGGAGCAGGAGTTCGCGGGCGAGCTGGCGGCTGATCGGAGAGTCAGCGGCGAGCAGCTGGTGGGCGCGCTGCTGACGGCGGTGGATTTCCGGCCAGGTCCAGGCGGTCTGTTCGTTCATCCATGTGCGATGGTCCCCGCCGGCGCCCCAGGAGCCTTCGGGGAGGTCGATCGAGGCGACGGGAGGGTCGTTCGCGATGACCTGTTCGGCAGTTGCAAGCTCGACATCCGGATCCGCGGCGAGCGCGGCCAGGACCTGTTTGAGCCACTGAACGCCTTCGAGCCACCAGTGGCCGTAGAGTTCGGTGTCATAGGAGGCAAGCAGGTTGCTGCGGTCATTTGCCCCACTTTCGTAGAGGTAGAGCTCTCGCTTGATGAGCGAGACAAAGTGCTCGGCCTGTTCGCGGGTGCGGGTGGAGGCTACCTCGGGGTCGTATTCGGCTTTTTCGCCGAGGTCGGCGCCGGGGCCGGTGACGCGCCAGTAGTGGAGTCCGGAATGGGTGTCCTTGCGGTGGAATTCACGGTAGGCGGCATCTCCGGGGTAGCCGTGGGCGGCGGACCAGACCTGGAGCCCGGACTGTTCGTTGCGGCCCATCACGGCGACGCGAGAATCGCCGACCCAATAGGGCCGGAAGGTGCTGCCGCGATGAGGGCCGGCGTCAGCAGGCCGGCGCTCGGCGGGGTTGAGCGGCGGGTAGGGGCCGACCATGCCGCCCAGGGCCTTGCCGCGGGCGGTGCCACCCGTGACCAGGTGCGTTTCGACGAAAAACACCTTGATGCCGGCTTCTTCCAGGAAACGTTCGAGCCCGGGCTTGTAGGCGCATTCGGGGAGCCAGAACGAGCGAGGAGGGCGACCGAAATTGCGAATGTGGGAGCGAACGCCGGTCTCGACCTGGAAGCGCACGGCCGCTTCGTCATTGAGGAGGGGCAGATAGCCGTGGGTGGCGGCGCAGGTGGCAATTTCGATGTGGCCCGAGGATTCCAGCTCGGCAAGCGCGCCGAGGACATCGCCCTGGATGGAGTTCCAGAGGTCTCTTGCGCGGGAGAAGCGCGCTTCATGGAAAAGCGCTGTGAGCTGCAGCTGGGACCCGGCCGGGAAGCGCCGGGCATCGTCGGTTGCGCGGCGGAGGCGTTCGCCGAGGTATTCCTCAAAGTGCTGATGGATGAGCGGATCGCGGAGCTGCTCGGCAAGGATCGGCGTGATGTTGATGGTCACACCGAGCGTGCCCGTGACCGGGCCGCTCAGGTCGCGGAAAGCGCCGAGGAGCGGCAGGTAGCATTCGAGCAGCGCTTCGTGAATCCACTCTTCGCCGTGGGGCCAGCGGCCCGCCAGACGGCAGTAGGGGAGATGGGTGTGGAGGACAAATGTTGCGGTTCCCGCCATGAAAGACCGTACCTTCCTAAGCCCAGTGTGCCAGCCCGGGGGCAAATGGGTCGTGCAGGCCGGCGTGGCGAGGCAGCACGCGGACCGTGTATCCAAGGCGGCCGCCCCCGGAAAAAGGGACGGACGCTGTGAAGGTGCAGACGCCGTCCGGGCCGGCGCCGGCGAAGCGCAACTCCTGTTCGCCCTGCGTTCGGAGCTCCCCTTCGCCGTTCACAGCACCATAGATCGCGTGGACCTGGAGGTTGTCC
>CAZKZR010000171.1:0-6572 GCA_964557245.1 uncultured Anaerolineaceae bacterium
TTGGGTGGCGGGCATGTTTGCCCCTCCGTGTCAGGCTATACAGAGAGTGTCAGGGCGTTTGACCATTTTTTGGATGAGGGACTGCCCGAATCCTCTCTCTCGTCACCCCTTGACCCCACGGTTTACACCGGGCCGGGCTCCGACCACATCGCTCCGTTTGACGCGTCGTTCCTGGCGGGCCGCCGAGGGCCCTTTTCGAGGATATCGATAACGTCCGACCAGACCGCAGCGAAAGCCAACGGCGCGCCGAGCCGCGACTCAACTTCTGAGACTGTCATTGAGTCGAGGAACTTTTCGCCGAAGTAATCAAGGCTGGGGCGGGGCAGGATGACGAGATCGGCGCCGCGCGCGTCGAGCTGTTCGGCGTAGTCCTTCCCGCAGATCAGACCACTGACGTTGACGCGCTCGCCGAAGACCGTGTTTGTTACTCCGGTCACCGTGATCCGCGCGCCGGTTGTTTGAGCGACGTCGTCGGCGATGCGGGCCAGGAGGGGCGCGATGAGTGCCGCTGTGCCAATGGCGACGCGTTTGCCAGACGCGAATCCTGGCCGAACGCGCCGCTTCACGCGGCTCCAGTCGTCGAGCATGGTGCGGACCATGCCGATGCCGTTCTCGTACTGCGGGAAGCCGTCGTAGGCGGCTCGTCCGGGGATGGCGGCGCCTGCGGTCACGTAAAACTCATCGCTGCATTGGACGATCGTGGCGCCAAAGCGCTTACGGAACTCCTTCTGAAAGGGCGCCAGCACAGCGAGCACTTCCCGCGCGTACTCGGGTGTCGGCCGCACGAGCGGAATGCCGTCGCGATTGAGGGACCAGTCCTCGAGCTTCGGGCTGGCGCCGACCGGGACCACGGAGATGGTCTGGACAGCCGGGTAGAGCTCGCCGAGGTCTCGGATGGAGCGGGCGAGGTGATCCCCGTCGTTCACGCCCGGGCAGAGGACGATTTGCGTGTGAGCCTGGATACCGAGGCCGCCCAGCCGCTCGAGCTGTCCGATCACGTCGGGCGCGGTGTTGTTCGCTAGCATCCGCCGGCGGAGGTCCAGTTCGGTGGCGTGCACCGAAACGTTCAGCGGGCTCAGCCGTTGTTCTTCGAGCCGGTCCCAGTCCGATTCCTCCAGGTTGGTGAGCGTGACGAAGTTGCCGTGCAGGAAGCTGAGCCGATAATCGTCGTCCTTCATGTAGAGGGTCTTCCGCATGCCTTTCGGCAATCCCTTGAGAAAGCAGAAGAAGCAGTTGTTGTTGCAGAGGGTGACTTCGTCCCAGGTCGCGCGCTCGAACTCAATGCCGAGGTCTTCATCGATGTCTTTTTCGAAGAGCACGAGGTCATCGAGCCCGTTGGACTTCTTGATAGCGACCTGGACTTCGTGTCCGGCCGCATAAAACTGGAAGTCCACGACATCCCGAAGTATCCGCCCGTCGACGGAGATGATTGCGTCTCCGGGTTGGATGCCGGCTTCATCCGCGAGGGAGTCGGGACGGACCGCGGAAACCAGGCCGGGGGCAGGCTCACGTTGCATAAGGTTCCATTGTGCGGCAGAGGCGACGAGACAGTCGAAACTTCACTGCTCGTCAACGAGTGTTCGGTTTACGGGAGGTGGTGGTCGCGTCTAAGCTTCGACTCCAGATCGAGCGCAGGAACATGCTTTGCCCGACCGCTCATCTGAGCGCGTAACAGCCGGCGGAGAAGTCGTAGCGCGAAAACGACCCGTCCGCTCGATGCCCGCGGGTCCAGCCGAATCGTCCCTTGGCTTAAGCGCGTTCCCGGCGGCAAGGTCGCTCAGCATGATGGCGCTCCAGCGAACCGCTGGAAACCGCGCTGTATCGCGGATGTCCCAGGCAAACCGAATCAGGCCGGCCGCCAGGCACGCTGCCGTTCAACGGCACAGCGATGCGGACCTCAAGAAGCAGATGGACCCCCTGGTGGACGAGGACAAGGTTCTACAGGCGAAGCACGACCCCGCCCTGGCGAAGCGAGGGCGAATTCAGCGCCACCCCGTCCAGCCACCCGTGGACTCGCTCAAGCCGGCGCGGATGCCGTTCCGCAAGGTGGAATTGGCCAAGCGCATCTTTGGCGATAGCAGCACGCAGGCATCGATCCGCGAGGCAATCCGCCGCTTCGCCGGCCGCAGCCTGTCTAAACCGGAGTACGAAGCCAAGAAGGCCTCCATCGAGGGACTCACGTGGACCCTGGATGACGACCGGAAACAGCCAAACCCGGCCCAGGCGGGCGCGGCGGGCATCACCATCTGGTACATGCACGAGAACTATTACTTCCCGGATGGCGCGCCGCGGACGGAGTTCATCAAGACGGTCATGCTGCACGAAGCGCTGCACGCGATGTCGCTCGATAGCACCGGCTACCAGGACATCGCGAAGACCTACACGAAGGGGCTCAATTCAGACAGCATCGATGAAGCCGTGACGGACAGGCTGGGCGCGGAACTCGCCGGCGACGTGCTCGGGGGGAAAGAGAAGTACACGAGTCAGTACTGGAACGTCCTCGGCCGCAAGGGACTGGACTTCCACATCACCGCGGCGGGCCTGGAGCGCCTGGCGAACTCGCCGCCGTCCGTCTGGCTCGGTGACCTCATCGATATCGTTACGACGGTCGAGCCGACGCTGAGCTGGGACGTCATCAAGAAGGCCTACATGTCCAACGAGGGAGGCCAACACGATGCGGTCAAGGCAAAGATCACCGCGAAGAATGCCGAAATAGAGACAGCCTGGACGGCGAAGCGAACGGGCGCCTTTACAGCCCTGCTGGGCCCCGAGGCAATACCGGCCGCGCAATGGGAGACCCACCTCACGGCAGCGGTCAAGAACCTCGACGCTGTGGGCGTGCCGACGACGTACACCGCCGACACGGTCCGGGGCCTGCTCGAAGCCGACCTCCTGGGCAGAGTGGGCGCCGCCCATGCCATCGTCGCCAAGTCGGATCGGAGAAGCTCCACCAGCAAGGACGACTGGGCGATCGTCAACCGCGTCGCCAAGACCAACACCCACGTCAAGCCCCCGGCGGCAGGATGGAAGCCGGGCGGAACCGGCATGAGTTCCAGTCCGGCCGCGCGTGATGCCGAGCAGGCCGCTGTCGACCTGGCGGCCGCGGCAGCGCCCCAACACTTGAAAGAGTACGAGGGCGGAGCCGCCTTTGCGGTGGCCCAGTTGTCAAAACACATCAGGACGGCGCAGCGCATTCTTGGCGTGGATCCGAAAACCTCCAAGCTGAGCTGGGTGCTGATTCCGACGCCGAAGGCCCCGGACGATCCGGCACAACACAAGGTAGGCGACCGCCTCAACACGTACATGAGCTCCGCACACGGCCTGCTCCAGAAAGAGAACGACTCTCAAAGCCTGGGTTCGCTGACCGGAGACGACCCCAAAGCGTTCGCTCATGCCACCGTCGCGAGCTATGGCGGGGCCGGCTATGAAGCGAACGGCGACATCGCGTTCGTTACTCAGGCGCATGTCAACCTGGCGACGGTCCTGCACGAAATGGGCCACCACAAGCAGAAGCACGGCGGGCTGAGCGAAGACACCGTCGGCGGGATTCCGCTGCTACTCGACTTCCACAACGTGATCCTGAACGAGAACAAGCTGGCAGCAGATGACATCAAGTCCGGGCGCGATGCCGACCCGTACGTTAGGCTCCGCTACGCCATGGACCCTGCCCGGCTGCGCGTGAGCCAATGGCTGACCCTCGCGACCGCCAAGGCGCAGAAGGAGAGCGACGCGTACGCCGCGTTTCGCAATCGGCTGACCACGCGTGGCGGCGCCTACGGCGCGCTAATCCAGGACATTGAGACTGAGCTCGCCACGAATGCGGCCCTTTATCCCGGCAACGTCGCCATCCTCTTCAAGAATTACATGATGGACGAAATCAAGGCCAAAAAGCCGGATGTCGAGTTCAGCGACGCAGGCTGACCTCAGCCGGCCAGAGCCTGAATCGCAGCCTCGACCTCGTCGATCGAGTAGTCAGGGGTGGACGCGCCGGCCGTAAGCCCAACCCGCTCGACACCCTGGAACCATGCCGCCTGGAGTTCCTCAGGTCCCTCGATGTGATGGGCGGTTGTGCCCTGTTCTTCGCAGACTTCCTTCAGGTGGCGCGTGTTCGCGCTCTTCCTGCCGCCAACGACGACCATGACGTCCACGGTGGCGGCCAGCGCCGCCGCAGCCTCTTGCTGGCCGGTCGTGGCGTGGCAGAGGGTGTTGACCACGTGCATTTCGAAGTTGCGGTCGCGCCCGAGGAGCATCAGGTTCGAGACGAACTTGGCGAAGTCTTCCATCTTGTGCGTCGTTTGCACCATGACCGCGATTTTGTTCGGGAAGCCGCCGGGGAATTCATCCACGAGCCGACGGAGGTCGGCGAGTTCGGCACTGGAGGCGATGGTCGCGTGTGAGATGCCTTCCTTGTCCAGCGTCCAGCCCATGATGCCGCGGACCTCTTTGTGCCCGGGGTCGCCGAAGATGACGACATGCCAACCGTCGCGGACGAACTTCTGACCGTAGCGTTGCGCTCGGGTCACGATGGGACAGGTGGTGTCGATGATTTCGAGACCACTGGACTGGAGTTCCTTCATGGCACGTTCGCCGACGCCATGGGCGGTGATGGCCACCCGGCCTTCCTGAACCCGTTCCGCGGTGGCGGCGCCGATATCACCGTCGACTTCGTCCGGGCCGGGCAGCTGGACCACGCCACTGCGCTGCAGGCTGCTCACGACGTGGGGGTTATGGACAATTTCGCCGACGCTGAAGACGGGACGCGAAAGGCTGGCCTCGCCTTCCATAATCTGCACGGCGCGCCGGACGCCCATGCAGAACCCCATCTCACTTGCCCGGATTACCTGAACCATTCGAATCAACGCCGCCTTCGGATTCAGTATAGGCAGCGACGTACTGCGCGGGTAACTGGGCCTGGATGGCGGCGACGATCCGGCGGGTGAGTTGGCTCACCTGTTCTTCGGTCGGGCGGCGCACCGGCTCGAGGTGGATGGGTTCGCCGATGCTGACCGAGAATCGCGGACGGCGGAGAAGAACGAGCGGGTTCTTCAACTTCTCTGTGCCCGTCATCGCGCAGGGGAGGACGGTGGCGCCAGAGCGCAGGGCGATCATCGCGGTCCCTGGGTGGACAGGTCCCATGTAGCCGGTGCGGCTGCGATGACCCTCAGGGAACATGCCGAGCACGCCGCCGCGCTTCAGGATGCGTTCGGCGTTGAGCATAGCCGCGAGATCGGCATCGAATCGGCGTACCGGGAAGGCGTCCCAGAGCTTGATGATGGCGCCGAAGGGCATCTTGAACAGCTCGATCTTGGCCATGAAGCGAATGCGGCGCTTCGCGATGCCTGCTCCGAGGATGGGCGGGTCAGCGTTGTTGAGGTGGTTTGAGACGACAATCAAGGCACCTGTAGCAGGGACGTTTTCGCGGCCCGAAACGTCCCAGCGCACGATGAGGCGCAGAAGGAAGCGGAGCAGATAGGTGCAACTCCAATAGAAGGCGGGCGCGAAGGTCTGCCAGCCGATGGACTTCAGTCGGTTTCGCACGAGACCAACTCCATTACCCGTTCGATCACTTCATCGAGGGTCAGGACGTTTGTGTCGATGACCACGGCTCCAGGAGCAACGTAGGTCTGGGGGGCATCGCGCTTGTCCCGGTCCGAGAGCTCCTGACGGGATTCGCGGGCGGTTGTTTCGTGGACGATGCCCCGTTCCGAATTGCGCCTGCTGGCGCGAGCCTCCTCATCGGCGTCCAGGTAGATCTTCAACGGCGCATCCGGGAGGACCACTTCCCCGATGTCGCGCCCGGCCAACACAGTTTTGCCGCGGTTGGCGAACTCGCGTTGCTGCATGCGCAGCCTGGCGCGAACCGGCGCGAGGCGAGCGTATGCGCTGACGTTTCGTTCGATCTCACGGTCGTGAAGGTGGGCTGTGACGTCCTCGGTTCCGAGATAAATGCGGGCTTCCCGTTCATCGCCAATGCGGAGGTCCAATTGCTGGACGAAGCGAGCGCATTCGTCCTCGGTGGGCGCCACGCCGGCACGCATCGCGGCCATCGCGAAGGCCCGATACATCAGGCCCGTGTCGAGGAAGTGGTATCCGCAGCGATCGGCGAGAGCACGGCTCACGCTCGACTTTCCCGAAGCCGCGGGCCCATCGATGGCGATACAGGCGGGTGAACTGCGGGGCACGAGCGGATTGTATGGGGGCCTCGGCGTGCCCGCGAGGTTACCGATCGATGCCTTCGCGCTTGCCGCCGGCAGCGACATAGAGCGCGTCTACTTCTTCGTCGGTGACTTCGCGGAATGCCCCCGAACCGAGCGAGGCGAGAGCGAGCGGGCCAATGCGGACGCGTCGAAGCACGTGCACGTTTCGACCGATGGCAGCCATCATCCGGCGAATCTCGCGGTTTTTGCCTTCCCGCAGGGCAATGACGAGCCAGGCGTTCGCACCTGTATCTTCACTGTCCCGGGGCGCCACGGCGGCGCCAACGGACGCCGCCCGCAGACGTTCACCGGCATCTTCGACTCCGCGCACAAGGCGTTCCATGTCGCGCTTCGACGGCATAGCGTCGATGCCGA
>CAZKZR010000172.1:0-6549 GCA_964557245.1 uncultured Anaerolineaceae bacterium
CGAAGCACTCCTGACCGATTGGGTGATGGACGCGAAAGGGCGCACCCGCGACCTCCTCGTCATGGCCTACGACCTCGAAGGACTCACCGACACGGTCGACGCGTGACTCCGGGGGCGGCGCTCAACTGGCGCATCACGCCGATACACCTCGATCGTGCGCCGCTCCGACTGGCCTAACGACCCAGCCTAAACCGCCGCCATCGCCGCAGCCTTCAGCCCCTCGAACGCCGCCTCCACGTGCCGCGCGATCACGCTCACATCCGGTACCAGGTCCGGGTCGCCCACGAGGCCCCAGTAGAGCACGCCGTTATAACTCGTGAGGCAGACGTTCATCCCCAATCCCATGCTCAGCGGCACCAGCGGGTAGTGCGCTTCCACTTTCCGGCCGGCGAGATAGAGCGGGATCTGCGGCCCCGGCACGTTCGTGCAGACGAGGTTGAACAGCGGCTGCGCATTCGGCACGAAGCTCCCGGCCATCGCCTGCAAGAACGGCGGTACCTGCTCCGAAAGCTTCGATAGCACCGCGAAGCCACCCGCCTGGTTCGCAGCCTTCAGTCGGTCCATTCCGGCGATGACGGCTTTATGTCGCGCCGCGTGCTCCTCGATGCCCACCGGCAACGGCGCAATAAGCATCGAAACCTGGTTACCCAGCGCCGACTTGTCGCTCTCGCTCCGCACATTCACCGGCACCATCGCGCGCAGCTCCACGCCTTCCGTTTTCTGCCCCGCCTCGCGCAGGTACGCGCCGAGGCCGCCGGAAAGCGCCGTCAGTACCACGTCGTTGATGGTCCCGCCCAGCGCCCCCCGTATGCCCCGGATCTCACCGAACGGCATGGCCACGTACGCGTAGTTCCGCTTCGCACCCACTGGCCGGTTGAACGGCGTCGCCGGCGCCGGCTGCATCAGCTGTGGCGCCGCCGAAGTCATCGCCCCCAGCACCGCCTTCCAGTCGTTCGCTTGCTGCGCCGGGTCCAGCGTCCAGCGCAGGGCTTCGGCCAGGCGTCCCGCCGATTCCTCAGCCGCGTCCCGCCACGCAGACCGCATCCGATCGAACGGGCTAGGCGCCGGCTCCGGTTCGAACTCCGAGATAGGGTCGGGTTCCGCGTCGCGCTGCAGGTCGCAGATCGCCGTCAGCAGCTCAATTCCCGAGACCCCATCGACCATGCAGTGGTGCACCAGCGAAGTGACCGCGCTTCCGCCGCCGGGCACGCCCTGGATCAAAATCATCTTCCACAGCGGGCGGTCTCTCGGCAGCATTTGCCCGTGCAGCCGCGCGACAACCGCCAGCAGGTCGGCCTCCGTCGCCTCCGCCGGCAGGACGACCTCCTCGATGTGGCGGCCGGTGTCGAACTTCGGGTCCTGCTCCCACCGCGGATGAGCCACATTCAACGAATCGAACGCCGCGAACTCCCGGTACCGTGGAATCCGGCTGAGCCGTGATTCGATATGTGTTACCAACGTCTCCCGATCGAGCGGTTCATCGAGCAGTAACGTAGAGCCGATGTGCAGCGGCAGTGAGGGTTTCTCAAAATACAGGAAACTCGCATCCATCGCAGTCATGCGCCGTCGTAGACTCGTCGCAGGCATATCGGGTTCTCCCGCAGGCGTTTAAGGTTCCGCCCAATCGCGCCTAGCATAGAACCTGTCGATGATATGCATAGGGCGCCAGCCTGACACTGTGGCGTTGCCACGAACTCGTAATGTTAAGTTGCGAGTTGTCAGCGTCGCCTGTAGCGTTCGGCCGGTAAGGTCGGTGTACTTACCGGGCGGAAAACAGGGGGAATACCATGAGTACAGCCCAGTACTCGTTCACCACAGCCGCGGCTGACCCGTTCGCCGAAGACCCGTCGCTCCAGGTAGCGATGACGCCCATTTGGCGCGAAGCCATGTTCCCCCTCGATTGGATGTCCCTCCGCACCTCACCCGTCTACTACGGCTGCGGCGTGCCCCATGGCAACGGCGAACCCGTCGTCGTCGTTCCCGGATTCCTCGCCAGCGATGTCTCCCTCATGGAGCTCTACTGGTGGCTCGCCCGCGTCGGCTACAAGCCGTATTTCTCGAACATCGGCCGCAACGCCGACTGCCCGGACCACATCTCCGGCCTCCTGCTCGAAACCATCAAGCGCGCCTACCGCGAAACCGGCCAGCGCGTGCGGGTGATCGGCCACAGCCTCGGCGGGATGCTCGGGCGCAGCGTCGCGTTGGACTACCCCGAGTACGTCAGCCTGGTCATTTCCATGGGCTCGCCCTTCCGCGACGCCGTCAAGGCGCACCCGGTGCTCATCTCAGCGACCGCCGCCCTTCGCGGCGCCCACGGCCGCCCAATTGCTCAGAACGTGAAACCCTCCTGCTTCAGCGGCCACTGCACCTGCGCCTTCGTGAAGAACATGATCGCGCCCGAAGAGTACGAGGTCGCCCACTACGCCATCTATTCGAAGAACGACGGCGTAGTCGAGTGGGAAAACTGCATGGAAGAAGACCCCAAGCTGAACGATGAGGTGAACTGCACCCACATCGGCATGGCCTTCCACCCGGGCGTCTACCGGGCGCTCGGCCAGCGCCTCCGCCAGGCCGGCGCGGAGCACCACGCGGCTACCGCGTAAGATCGTCAGTCAGCGCGGAAGGAGCGGCCCCGAGCCATTCGGCAACCATCTGTGACCCTGCACCGCTCAGGGAATCGGCGCGCCTCCGGGACCGTAACCAAGCTTCGCTCCAGCGTCCAATGAGCAAGCCACGAATGCCTCGCCGGCGGCCCGATCTTTGGGCACGCCCTCCACTTCAGCCCCCTGAAAGGCCATTCCCCAGCCCGGAGCAAGCTTTTCAGGCAGCGCGATCCCTCGACCTCTCATGCATTGAGCGATGCCAGCCTTGGCTGCTTCGATTTCTTCAGCTGACGCGAGATGTTCGGCAGTCCAACGTTCTTGGACAGCATCGAAATACGTGGCGCCACATGCCTTTACGTCTTCGGCCGCTGAGAAGTTCGGCGTCGTGGATCCGTCGGTGTTCGAAACAGAGTCAATCCGCACGTTGAACATCCACGTTCCGCGACCGTTTGTGGTTGGTGGGTCCGGGGAAAATTTCGCGCCGGCTTCCCGAACACAACCCTGGAAGAGAGCGAAAGCTTCATTGTACTCATCAGTGGACAAGACCTCGTCATCCAGGAGTCGACGCTGGTAGTCTGACTGCGGAGCGAGGGCCGCCCCCACGAGCGCGGACCTCTTAGCCGCCTCATCGCTTGTGAGCGAATCCAATGGGTTCCACCGGAAGGCCAGCGCCGCCACCGTTGAAACGATGATGAACGCCGGAACGAGAACGCGAGCCGATCGCAGATTAAGCGTTACCATGACAGCTCACCCGTACCTATGGTTCCTGTGCGGAAGTGGTGAAGAGCGAGGAGCACGGCGATCCTCCCGTGTAGCACCCTCGGTGCCCGTGCGAAGCCTGAGCGACGTTCGTGCCGCACCACGAATACCAGGTGAAGTTGCCGGTTCGCCATGTTCCCGCACTGTAGTCCATTGAATTATCGAAACACATGACCCAACCGCTGAAGTACGTGCTGTAGCACGAACCGAGCGTACTACCCGCAGCACCAAAATAGAGAGATGCGTGGTAGCCCGAGTACGCGTTACCCTCTGCCCAGAGAGAACCGCAGGCAGCATAGTTCGTTTGGTACGTGGCCGAGGTCAGCCGAGGGACAAGTCCGAACATCGTACTAGCCACTAACAGTGCCGCCGTAGAGAGCGCACGGAGTATGGAACGCCGGCTAAACAAGATATGCAGCCCGCATAGGATCACCTACGGTTAAGGCTGCCCGGCATACTAGAGAGTTCCACCATCTGAGGCATCCATGGTCTCATGGATTTTCCGTTCCACCCATATCGCGATCTGCGTTCGGTGCTGGAATCCAAGCTGTCCCAGAATTGCATGCACATGAGACTCGATCGTGCTGCGTTCCACGAACAGCCGCTCTGCAATCTCAGGATTCGTCAGCCCTTTGGCGATAAGTCGCGCAACTTCCCACTGACGCGGCGTAAGGTCTTCCGAACACTCAGGCATCGTGCCACCCCCCCCCCGCGTGTGGCGCGGGGCACGTTGCGCAAACCTTATGCTCCGAGAGCCGTTAACCGCATAAAGTTTTCATATCAAAATCGCGAATCTTCTCCGTCCAAACTCTTCCTGACTCGTACCTCATCCCAGCGACACCACCGTCACCGTCCCCGCGTCTCCGTTCACCTCGATCATCGCGCCGTCCGGGATACGCCGCGTCGCGTCGGTCGCGGAGACCACGCAGGGGATGCCCAACTCGCGGCTCACGATGATCGCGTGGCTCAGCGCCGCGCCAACATCCACCACGACTCCCGCGGCCGGCACGAACAGTGGCGTCCAGGCCGGGTCGGTCATCGGCGCGACCAGGATGTCGCCGGGCTCCAGGATCGTGGGGTCAGAAGGTTCCAGCACTACCCGCGCGCGCCCCTGCGATACCCCGGGACAGCCCGGCATACCACTTATAACCTCGCCCTCCGCAATCGCCGGCACCGCGCGTTCGTTCTTCTTCTTCCACTGGGTGTTGGGCGGAGGCGTGCCGTTGATGATGAACGGTGGCTCAAGGCTGAGTAGCCACTCGTAGTGCGCCTTCCGTTCGACCACCAGGTCTCGCAAACCGGTGAGCTTTCCTGCCGCCAACGCCGCAAGTTCGTCCTGGAACAAGAAGCAGATGTCTGAGGGCGTGTCGAGTTCGCCGCGTGCCACCGCCCGCCGCCCGATCTCCCAGGTCGCCATCCTTGTCTCTTCGATCACCCGGATGATGTTCGTCTTCGATCGCTCCCGGCCGGGTACGAAAATCGCCGCGCTGGCGATTCCGGCCCTGAAGGTCGCCAGTGTCTCAGCGTCGCCCTTGAGCACTGCCTCCACCTCAGCCTGCACCGCTTTGCGGTCTGCTTCGCGGGCAGCGTTCTGGCGCTTCGGCGAAGCCGAGTCGTCAGCGAGTCGCATCCGGTCAATGGCGGCCAGCGCGATGTCAGGGTTCGTCTCCCAGGTCTCCGAGAGGATGTCCCACTCATTCGGTCCGCGGGAACCGTACTCGGCGAGGAATTCGTCCAACCCTGCCACGAAGGCTCGCGCGTCACCATCGGTCGAAGCGCGGAGGCGCGCGTCGAGGCCGTGCGGACCGTCGTTGAACAGTGTCCGCAACGCCGTCGAAGACCGCACCTGCCGGCTCAGGTCCCACATTGCGTACGACGGCGCAGCGGAGTCGACGCCTCCGAATCCGCTAATGAGTCGCATCGCAGCTTCCGGCTTCCCGATGGCAGCGCAGATCGCGCCAATGGTGCCGGGTCCGATGGAAGCGGCGCCGCTCTGGTTAATGTGCTGGTTGAACAGCCGCCGGCACATCGGCCTCAGGTTGACGGCGTAGTCCAGCAGTTCGGCCTCGGTCATTGCCGCGAAATCTGGCCGCGCCGCCCGGATCTGCCTCGCTTCCAGGCGGTCGGCTTCCAGTTCGTCCTGCTCCATCGAACCCATCACCCAGCCCAGCCACTTCGTCATCGTCTCCGTCGTCGCCGGGTTCTCATGCCACGGTTCGAAGACATACGGTGGCACATCCGGGTGGTCCCCGAAGTACGCCGCGTCAATCGCCGCTGCCGACATCCCCGGCGTACGCTCGCCCCATACGCGAATCCACGTCGCGCAGAGATACCCATATCCCCCGAACAAGCCGAGCCAGTCGCCCTGGTTCGGGTCCGGGTCGAGTTCCTCACGGGCCACGCCAAGCCGCTCGATGGCGCAGTCGGTCCACCCCGCAATGGTGCCACCGCTGCCGAACACCAGGTCCCACCCTGCCGGGCTCGGCGGCTCGGGGATAACCTCGCCGACGTTGGCGCGCGTCCAGAACGGGGTCTTGGGGTTAAAGGTCCGGTCGGGGATCCAGCGAGTCTCGGTCATGGGTCAGCCTCGGGTTCGAATGCACCGCGAGCGGCGCGGCGCATTCAAGACGGAAGCCGTGGGGAAGTCAATGCCGAAAGCAAAAAGCCCGGTCTCACGACCGGGCCCTTCGAGCGGACTGCCGCATCTCAGTCCTCAATCCTTTGCACTTTCGACTGCCTAAGCCGTCGTCTTTTCCTTCTTCGCGGTCTTCGCGGCGGCTGGCTGCATGGCCTCGAAACCCTTCTTGATCATGTCGGTCATCGGGTTCGCGGTCGCCCAGGTGCGCGCCACTTCGACGGCGGCCTTGGCGGTGTCCTGGTTCGCCTGGACCAGCTTCTCGACCACTTCGCGGGCTTCGCCGCTGGCGCCGAGGGCTTCCGTGTAGGCGGTCTGGGTGAAGGCCAGCGCGCGGCCCTGGGCCGCGGTCGTCGCTTCCAGGACGGCGGTGTAGAACTGGCCGAGGTCGCTGGGCTCGCCGGCGAGCTTCTTGCCAAGCTCCAGCGCCTCGCGCTGGCCCTTCGCGACGTCCGTCGCGAACTGCTTGGTCACCTTCATGCCGCGGTCATTCGCCTTGGCGATCGCGTCGGTGAGGACGTCGTAGCTGGCGATGAGGCTGTCGTAGTACTT
>CAZKZR010000173.1:0-6537 GCA_964557245.1 uncultured Anaerolineaceae bacterium
TACGGCATGGTCTACGAGCTCTCGTCGAACGTCTTCGGCAACCTGCGCCAGCGCGGTATCGCGATCTCCTGACTGCCTGCTACCGTTTCCCGCATGACAATCGAAATTGGTCAGCCGGCGCCGGCGTTCACGCTGCGCAACAAGAAGCGCGAGGAGGTCACCGGCGAGTCGTTTCCCGGGAAGCACCTTGTCCTCGCGTTCTACCCCCTCGCCTTCACCGGTGGGTGAACGAGCGAGATGACTGCCTTCCGGACCCATACCGACCGGTTCGTGGAGGCAAATGCCCAGGTCCTGGGCATTTCAGTTGATTCGTTTGCAGCCGCCGGCGAGTTCGAGGAGAAGCTCGGACTGGAGTTCCCGCTCCTCAGCGACTTCCCGAAGAACGCGACCGGTAGGGCGTTCGGCGTGTACAACGAGGAGTTCGGCATCATGAGCCGGACCACCGTGGTCATCGACAGCGATGGCATCGTCCGGGGCGTGTACACCGAAGCCCGGGATTTCGAATCCCACCCGGTGAAAGCCCTGGAAGTCCTGGCGGAACTGCCGTAACGAAGCGGCCCGCCGAAAACGGCGGGCCACCGCGCCAACAGCCTAACGACCGATCGCTTCCTGGGCCTTCTCATCGACGGCCACGGGATTGGGATTGATGAGCTCGGGCGGGCCGACCATCACGTCGTCGTACATGCCGTCCTTCGGCGCCTCTGTGCCGTAGTCGTCTCGGTCCTCGTCGTCACCACCGTCGGGGGTGCCGCCTCCGTTGCGCTTCATCTGCTCGACGAAGTCGCCGCCGTTGCCGTCGAACCCGCCGCCGACGCCGCCGCCTGCGCCGTCGTCATACTCGTTCGCCAGGTCCGACGGGTTGTGGACGGGGACGATGCCATCGCCTTTGTCCGAAAGGTAATGCCCGAGGAAGCTCCCCCAGAAGTCTTCCTCCTCGGCATTCATTTCGTGGCCGTACTTCTTCAGCAGTTCTTTGATGACCTCTGGCGTGAGCGGGCTGTCGTTGGATGAAGGGTCGTCCGGGTTCGGGTTCTCGTTGAAGGTGTAAACCCAGTTTTCGCCGTCAGCTTCGACGCCCCACACGTAGAGGTAGCCGTTGTCGTCTTCCCAGATTTCGATATGGCTGCCGTCCTGGTCGTGCCATTCATCGAGCCACGTATCGGCGTGCGCCGAGGACGGAGTGCCCATGCTGACGAAACAGAGGGCGCCGAAGAACGCCGTGATTGCGGCCGAGACGATGGCCTTCTTGAGGCGAACGCCTCCGGACGGTGGATTGATGGATGTGATGTTCGTTGCCATGCGAGTTGCTCCCTGGTTGGTTATCTCAAAGACAGGGAAGCCCGCGGAGTCTTACAGCCGGACGTGTGGACGTTGGGTGACAGCGGCCGCTCCCCGGCACACTTGGGCCGCTCTAACCGCCCGCTGCCCGCCGCAGCTCGGCGATGTTCTCCGCGACGCTGCGCTGGTCGTTGTAGACGGAACTGCCGCAGACGAGGACATTCGCCCCCGCCGCCACGCACGAGGCGATGTTTCCCACCTTCACGCCGCCGTCGATCATGAGGTCGGCGGGGGAACCGGCCCCTTCGAGCAGCCGTCGGATACGCTCCACCTTGTCCAACTGTTCCGGGATCATCTGCTGGCCGCCCCAACCGGGGTTGATGGTCATCACCATCACCTGGTCCACGCAGGGGATCGATTCTTCGATGGCCGAAACCGAGGTACCCGGATTGATGCAGACCCCTGCGCGCTTTCCGAGCCGCCGGATCGAGTCGAGCGTGCGATTGATGTGCGGCGAGACTTCGATGTGAACGTTGATGGTGTCCGCGGTCTCGGCGTACTGCTCGATGAGGCGCTCCGGTTCGACGCACATCAGGTGGATGTCGAACGGCAGCCGCGTAACCTTCCGCAATGCGTCGACGACGACCGCTCCGAACGTGATGTTCGGGACAAACCGCCCGTCCATGACATCCAGGTGAAGCATGTCCGCGCCGCCAAGTTCGGCCGCACGGGCCTCCTCCGCAAGCCGGCCGAAGTCGGCGGTGAGGATGGACGGAGCGATCTTCACAATGGTCACGCGGGTATTCTACGAGCTTTCCGGCAGGCCGTTATACTATCTCGCGTAGGCAGCTGATCATTTATGGCCGTTCGTATCGTCACCGACTCAACCTGCGACCTTCCGGCCGCCCTCGTGCAAGCGAGCGGCATCACGGTAGTGCCGTTGACGGTCTTCTTCGGCGATGAAGCGCTGCTCGATTCCGTGGACATCACCGCCGACGACTTCTACGACCGTTTAACCGGCTCGAAGGTGCTGCCGCGCACGAGCCAGCCATCGGTCGAGCTGTTCCGTGAAGCCTACGAACGCTGCGGAGCAGTCGGCGACGAGATCGTCTCGATCCACCTTTCCTCGAAACTCTCAGGAACCCTGAACGCGGCCTCCGTCGCACGTGAAGCGGTCTCCCCCGGGATTCACGTGGACCTCATCGACTCGTACAACGTCAGCCTCGGCCTGGGATTGATCGTGCTCGAGGCGGCGCACGCCGCGAAGTCCGGCGCCTCGCTTGCGGAAGTAGTTGCCGTGGCGAGAAAGGCGATGGACCGCGTTTCGGTACACGTCGCCGTCGATACGCTCGAGTACCTGCAAAAGGGTGGGCGAATCGGGCGGGCGCGGTCGTTCCTCGGCTCGGTGCTGAGCATCAAGCCCATCCTCCGCGTCGAGGACGGAGAAGTGGCGCCGTTCGAACGCGTCCGGACGCGCGCGAAGGCGACCGAGCGTCTGTTCGAGATCGCCTCGGCGATGGGACGATCAAAGCAGATGTTCGTTGCCTGCTCGGGGAGCGATGAGGAAGCGCGCGCGTTGCTCGAACGGCTCCGTCCCGTGCTGCCGCACACGGACCTGGTCCTCGGGCACCTCGGACCGGTCGTCGGGGTCTACACGGGCCCGAACGCGCTCGGGGTAGCAGCCCTGGAGCGGGAGTGAACGCAGTGCAGCCCGCTGACGTCGTCCGGCTCAGGCGCGTGTTCGAACTCGAACGCGAGCGCGGCTGCGATAACAAAGCGGTGATGGGCGGCCTCGATCGGATGCTCATCCAGATGGCCGAAGACGGCCTGATGACCCCCGCGAGCACGTTAGGGCAGCGTTTCAAGACGCTCCCCCCAACCGGCTACCGCTCCATGGGCGACGACGAGCGGAGGGCCTGGATTGACGGCACCATCCAGGCTCTCGGGCAGGGACGGCCGGCGGCGGCGGACAACGCGCCGGGCGCGCCGGCGCGTGCCAGACCGGCGCCGAAACGGCGGCGGCAAGCTCGCCGAGACGACTTGGACGACGAACCAGTCGCGCCAGCCCAGCCCGGTGCGCTGAAACTCGATTCACCCGTTACGCGTCTGCCGGGTGTTGGGAAGTCCGCGGCCGAGAAGTTCGAGAAACTGGGCGTCGCGACTGCCGCCGACGCCGTCTTCTTGTTCCCGCGCCGTTTCAACGACTTTACGGACGTGCGCAAGATTCGCGACCTGCAACCTTCGAGCCAGCCGCAGACGGTGGTCGGCACGGTGTTCTCGGTGGGCGAAGTGCGCTTCGGGCGGCGGGCGCGGGGTTCACAGGCGGTAGTCACGGACGGTTCCGGCCTGATTAAGGCCATGTGGTGGAACATGCCGTACGTCGCCCGCGGGCTGCCGGAGGGTTCGCAGGTGGTCCTCTCGGGCAAGGTGCGCGAATACCGCGGACGGCTGCAGATGGAGAACCCCGAGTACGAGGTGTTCGACGAGGAAACGATGCGAGCGGGCCGCATGGTGCCCGTCTATCCGGCTACGAATGGGCTTGGCCAGCGGACGATCCGGCGGGCGGTCAAGGCAGCCGTGGACGCCCTGGCGACCCAGGTGAATGACCCGATCCCTCTGCCGGCGCGAGAGAAGCACGGCGTGACGCCGATCGCGGAGGCGATCGGCGCCTATCACTACCCGGAGAATTATCCGCAGGCAGAGACGGCACGGCGCCGTCTCGCGCTGGGCGAGTTCGTCGCGGTCCAGGCGGCGGTGCTCATGCGGCGGGCCGAGTGGCAGGAAGGCAACGTCGCGCCCCCGCTTTCGCTACAGGACGAACGGGAAGGATTCCTGACGTCGCTGCCGTTCGGGCTCACGGGGGCACAGCAACGCTGCATCGATGAGATTGACCGGGACCTGAAGGGCCCGCATCCCATGTTGCGGCTGTTGCAGGGCGATGTTGGGTCGGGGAAGACGGTCGTCGCGTTCTCGGCGATGCTCGCGGCCGTCCGCTCCGGGTTCCAGGCCGCGTTGATGGCGCCGACGGAAATCCTCGCCGAGCAGCATTACCGATCGCTCTCGCGGCTGCTCGGCGGGGACGAAGTCACGCCCCTCGCCGGCATGTTCGCGCCCGAGTGGCTCGGGCGCCCTCTACGGGTGCTCCTGCTGACGGGTTCGCTCACGGCATCGCAGAAGCAGCAGGTCCGCGGTGACGCCCAACACGGCGGAGCGGACATCATCATCGGGACGCATGCCTTGCTCGAAGATGGTATGGAGATGCCGCGTCTCGGCCTCGCAGTAGTGGATGAGCAGCACCGGTTCGGCGTCTTGCAGCGCGCGAAGATTCGGCAAAAAGGGCTGAACCCGCACCTCCTGGTGATGACCGCGACGCCGATCCCGCGGACGCTCGCGCTGACGGTCTACGGCGACCTCGAAGTCTCGACGATCGACGAGATGCCGCCCGGCCGAAAGCCAATCAAGACGCGCTGGTATCAACCACAGGAACGAGACGACGCCTATACCTTCCTGAAGAAGCGGCTGGACGCTGGCGAACAGGCCTACGTCATCTGCCCGTTGGTGGAAGAGTCCGAGACGCTGGACGTTCGATCGGCCGAGCAGGAGTACGAACATCTGAGCAACGGGCCGCTACGCGGTTACTCCGTCGAACTCCTGCACGGCCGGATGGCAGGCAAGATGAAGGACGAAGTGATGGGGCGGTTCGGGCGGAATGAAGCCCAGGTGCTGGTTTCAACCAGCGTTATCGAGGTCGGCATCGACGTACCGAACGCCACGGTCATCGTCATCGAGGGCGCCGAACGGTTCGGGCTGAGCCAGTTGCACCAGTTCCGCGGACGTGTCGGCCGTTCGGCGCAGCAGAGCTACTGCCTGCTGTTTAGCACAGAGGATGACCCGGGCCCGGAAGCGCGCGAACGCCTCGAAGCGATGTGCGAGACGACCGACGGTTTCGCCCTGGCCGAAGTGGACTTGAGGATGCGCGGAGAAGGCGAAACCTGGGGCCGGCTGCAGAGCGGCACGAACACCATGCTGCGCGTGGCACGGCTGACGGACCGTGAAATCTTGTTGCAGGGGCGGGAGATAGCGCAGTCCGTGCTCGCCCGGGATCCCCGACTGCAGAAGCCCGAAAACTACCCCCTGGCCGCGGCCGCCAAGCCATTCCTCGAGAAAGCCACCGAAGCCAACTAGACCAGTACAATCCGGCCGGTGACGGGAAACCGGGACCGGCGTACCAAGAGGATTGCCGACGATCCGCGCCTGGTCCTGCTGACCATCCTGGTCGGGAGCCTCGTGGCCTACTTCCCCACGCTCAACGCGCCGTTCTGGCTGGATGACTACATCTACCTTTCGGCCTCGCGCGACCTGGGGGCGCTGCATTACACCCGCCTGGTATTCACTCCCTGGAGCGAAGATCCGGCGATGCCGTTCACCAGGGATTTCTGGCGGCCACTCTCGTTCCTCTACTTCCTTGTAGCGCGACCGGTCTTTGGCGGGCACGTGGCTCCGTACCACATTGTGAACCTGGCAATTCACCTGGCCGCCGTCGCCCTCGCGTGGCGCGTGGCTCGGAAACTCGATGGACGGACGACGGTCGCGGCCGTGACCGCGCTTGTCGTAGCGTTCTACCCCGGTTCGACGGACGCGATCTCATGGGTTTCATCGGTGAACAGCGCCGGCCTGCCTGTGATGCTGGCCAGCTGGATCTTCTTCATCGAAGGCACACGCAAGCGGGCGCCGGACTGGCGCTGGCTTTCAGTCGCGGCCGGGCTGCTGGCGTGCGGACTGATGTTCCGCGAGAGCTCGGGGACATTGCTCGCCCCCATCGCGCTCTGGTATCTCCTCGTGCAACGCCGCCAGGAACTGACGCAAGTTCGAACCTATTTCGCGCTTATCCCGTACATCGCTGTGTGCTTCCTGTACCTGCTAATCCGCACGCGGTCCTTCAGCGAACCAGCGGCGAACCCGGACATCTACGGATTCGGCGGCCATTTCGATAACCACTGGTGGTACTACATCAAGAACGCGCTTCTGCCCTTTCGCGACCCGGTAACGGGTTGGCGAGTCCAGGCGCAGCAAGTCGCGGGAGCCGCCCTTCTCGCTGCCATACCGTTAGCACTCTTCTTGCGGCGGTGGGGGCTGCTCGCGCTGCTTCTTGGGCTGGTGATTTCGGTGATTCCGTCCGCGGCGGCGATCTTGGGCGTGGGGCAACGGTACTTCTATTTCTCGACACCGGTCCTCGCACTCGTCCTGGCTATTGCGGTG
>CAZKZR010000174.1:0-3859 GCA_964557245.1 uncultured Anaerolineaceae bacterium
AGGTGCCCCATGAGACAGCGGAAAGCAGCCCGAAAAGAATGCCCACGAGCTAAGTGGAAAGGGAAACGGCGGAAGGTGAAAGTGGGGCGAGCGTGCCGCTAACGCGAAGTCTGTTCGCTGACGCCGTCATCCGCTCCCTGCCGGTCGCGGTTCGATTTGTGTTGCGCGCGTTCGATGGCGTTCGCGATCGCGTCTTCCGCCGAGTTGCCGGCGGCGGTGGCCACTGGCCGGGTCCCGGACCGCACCACGGCGGTCCACACGTTGCTTCAGCTGTTGAGCGAGGCCTCGGCGATGTAGTTCTCGCCGTCGATGCTGATCGCCTTCGCCTTGGTCGGGATCATCGCTGCCTCCTGGCGGACTGCCGCCAGCCCGAATCGTACCACCAATCGGGGCCTCGGCCTGCGCCGCGCGGTACCATGGGCTTCCTCGGCGGCGGCGCTCCTTTCACTGAGAGAACATCATGACGCGCGACCTTCGTTTCGGCTGGTTCATCCCCACTTCAGGCGACACCACCGCCTTCGGCGTCCAGGAGGCGACGGTCCCTCCCGGCCTGGACCTGTTCGTCGATGTCGCGCGCGCCGCCGAGGAGGCCGGCTTCGAATACGCCCTCGTGCCCGTGCAAACCATGTGCTGGGAGGCCTACATCAGTTGCGCGATGGTGGCGGCCAGGACCGAACGCATCAAGATGCTGCTCGCCGCCCGACCCGGCTTCATCGCCCCCACCGTCATGGCGAAGATGATCTCCACGTTCGACCAGCTCTCCGGCGGCCGCGTCTCCATCAACCTCATCGCTGGCGGCGGCTACGACGAGATGGCAGCTGACGGCGACTTCCACACCCACGACGAGCGGTATGCGATCATGGACGAGACCGTCACCATCATGAAGCGCGTTTGGACCGAGAAGTCGCCGGTCACCCATGAGGGCGCGTTTTTCCGCATCGAAAACGCGCGCGTCGAACCGAAGCCCTTCCAGAAGCCGTACCCGCCCTTCTACCTCGGCGGCATCTCGGAGGCCGCGCGCGAGCTCTGCGCGAAGCACGCCGATGTCTACCTCTTTTGGGGCGATACGCCGGAGAACATCGCCGTCCGCATCGCCGAGACGCGCGAAGTCGCCGCGAAGTACGGGCGACAAGACGCCATCGGGTTCGGCATGCGTCTCCAGGTCATCGTCCGCGAGAACGAAGACGACGCCTGGGACTTTGCCCACGACCTGATTAAGAACGCCAGCGACTACCAGCGCGGCGTCATCGAGCGGATGTGGGAGCAGTCCGAGTCCAACTCCCGCATGAAGGAACTTGCGAAGGCCGAAGACTTCATGCTGGCGCCCCACCTCTGGAGCGGCATCACGTCGGTGCGACCGGGCGCCGGCGTCGCCGTCGTCGGCAATCCGGGACAGGTCGCTGCGACGCTGGAGCAGTTCATCGAGATCGGCTGCACGGAGTTCTGCCTCTCCGGCTATCCGCACGATGAAGAGGCCGAGCGCTTCGGCAAGCTGGTCATGCCCTACTTCGCGGACCGCATAGCGCCGCCCCGATAGTCATCACTCCTCGTCCGAGTCGTCTTCCTCTTCGTCCAGCACCAGCGGGATCGTCTCATTCAGGACCTGTTCGTCGCTGTGGCCGTTGCCGTTCGACGGCGGCTCGTCCTCTTCCTCGATTTCGACTTCGCTGCCGTCCGCCTGGATGACGGTGCGCCGGCGGGACGGGTCGCTCATGCGGAAGGCAGCGATGCTCGCGACCTGGTCGCCTTCGCCCACCTTCATCACGGTGACGCCCTGGGTGTTGCGTCCGATGAGGCTGATCTCGTCGAGGTTTCGGACTCGCTGAACGATGCCGTCCTTCGTGACCAGCATCAGTTCCTGGCCGGGGCTGACCACGCGGCAGGCGGCAACGTTGCCGGTGCGGTCCGTGATGTTCAGGGTCTTCACGCCCTGGCCGCCGCGGCCCTGGACCGGGTATTCGCTGAGGCGAGTGCGCTTGCCAAAGCCCTTCTCGGAGATGATCAGCAGCTGCTCTCCATCGTCCAGTGTTTCCACGCCGACGACGTAGGCGCCCTGGGGGAGCCGCATGCCGCGGACGCCGCCGCTGGTGCGGCTGGCCTTTCGCAGGTCATCGATCTTGAAGACGATGGCCTGGCCCTCGCTGGAAACGAGGATGACCTTCGTGCTCTCGGTCGCCATGCGGGCAGCGATGAGCTGGTCGTTCGGGGGCAGGTCCATCGCGATCTTGCCGTTGCGGCGGACCTCTTCGAAGTCGCTGAGGGCGGTCTTTTTGATCTCGCCGTCGCGCGTCGCGAGCAGGATGAAGTCGCGTTCGTAATCCTTAATAACAAGGATCGCGGTGACGCGTTCGCTGTTGTCGATATCGATCAGGTTGACGATGGGCAGGCCCTTCGCCTGCTTCTTGGTGTCCGGCACGTCGTAGGCGCGGAGGTGGTAGACCTTACCCTTGTCGGTGAAGAACAACAGGTTGTCATGCGTGTCGCAGACAACGAGCTTCATCACGGCGTCTTCTTCGCGGGTGGGGGCGCCCTTGGCGCCACGGCCGCCGCGGCGCTGGGCCCGGAACTCTTCCAGCGGCATGCGCTTCACGTAGTTGCGGATGCTCAGCGTGATCACGCTGTCGGCGTGCGCGATCAGGTCTTCCTCGCGGAAGTCTTCCGGGTCGGCTTCGACGATTTCGGTGCGGCGGGCATCGCCGTACTTCTTCTTCAGGTCCTGGATGTCATCGCGGATGACGAAGTCGATCTTGCGCGGGTTGGCGAGCAGGTCCTCGAGCTCGGCGATCTTCTTGATCAGGTCTTCGTATTCGGAGAGGAGCGCGTTGCGTTCGAGGGCGGCGAGGCGGCGCAGCTGCATATCGAGGATTGCGCGCGCCTGGATCTCGCTGAAGTCGAACGGGTTGTTGCGCGTGACCACCCGGGCCGCCGCGGGCGTGTTCGCCGGAAGCCGGTCGTTGGAGACGAGGCCGGTGCCCTGGAGGAGTTCGAGCGCGTTGTTCGCGGATTCCGATGCGCGGATGGTGACGATCACAAGGTCCAGCATCTCGATGGCCTTGAGCAGACCCTGCAGGACGTGCTCGCGTTCACGCGCTTTTTCGAGCTGGTACTCCGTGCGGCGGCGCACAACTTCGCGGCGGTGGTCGATGAACAGTTCGAGCGCGCGCTTGAGGCCGAGGCGGCGGGGCGCGCCGTCAACGATGGCCATCATGTTCATCGAGAAGCTGGAGCGCATGGAGGTGTGCTTGAACAGCAGGTTCTTGACCTGCGTCACCGAGCCTTCCTTCTTCAGCTCGATGACGATGCGCATGCCCGTGCGGTCGCTTTCGTCGCGGAGGTCGGCGATGCCGTCGATCTTCTTGTCGCGCACGAGTTCGGCGATCTTTTCGACGAGCAGCGCCTTGTTCACCTGGTAGGGAAGCTCGGTGACGATGATGGCGGTGCGCCCGCGGCTGGACTCTTCGATGGATGTGCGGGCGTGCATGACGACGCGGCCGTGGCCTTCGCCGTAAGCCATGCGCACCTGCGCGCTGTCCTTCCCGACCAGGGCGATGCCATGCGTCGGGAAGTCCGGGCCTTTCACGATCTGGAGGAGGTCGTCGAGCGTAGATTCGGGCTTATCTATAAGGAGAGCGATGGCGTCGGACAGCTCGTTGAAGTTGTGCGGCGGGATGTTCGTCGCCATGCCGACGGCGATGCCGCTGGAGCCGTTCAGGAGCAGGTTCGGCACGCGCGCCGGAAGGATGCTCGGCTGCTCGTGGCGGCCGTCGTAGTTCGGTTCGAAATCGACGGTGTTCTGGTCGATATCGGCGAGCATTTCCTCGGCGATCTGGGCCATGCGCGCTTCGGTGTAGCGCATGGC
>CAZKZR010000174.1:3959-6499 GCA_964557245.1 uncultured Anaerolineaceae bacterium
CGGCGAGCATTTCCTCGGCGATCTGGGCCATGCGCGCTTCGGTGTAGCGCATGGCCGCGGGCGGGTCGCCGTCGACCGAGCCGAAGTTGCCCTGGCCATCAATAAGGGGGTAGCGCAGGGAGAAGTCCTGGGCCATGCGCACGAGCGTGTCGTAGACGGCCTGGTCGCCGTGGGGGTGGTACTTGCCCATCACGTCGCCGACGGTGGCGGCTGACTTGCGATAGGCGGTACCGGCGCGCGCGCCGCCTTCGAACATGCCCCAGAGGATGCGGCGCTGGACGGGCTTGAGGCCGTCGCGCACTTCCGGAAGCGCACGGGCGACGATGACGCTCATGGCGTAATCGAGGTAGCTGGTGCGCATCTCGTTTTCGATCTGGACGGGGCGGATGTTCGAGGTGGGCTCGATGCTCAAAGGGCTTCTCCGAATCTGGGAGCGAGGGCGGGGACGCCGAAATCGCTAGTCAAAGTATACCGTTTTGGGCAGCGTACGTCGAAGCAAACGCCGGTAGGGAGGCACTTCGTGATCCTGCAACGTTTTTGCAAGATCAGCGATAGAAACCCGCATTCCGATTGTGCTATAACACGCATACCCCCCCCCCGAGCGGGGGTTGGAGGAATGAGCGATGCACCAGGACCTGAGCCCAAGGGAACACGAGGTCGTTGCGCTCGTAGCGGAGGGCAAGACGAACGCTGAGATAGCGCTTGAGACTGGTCTCCGAAAGAGCACCGTGAAGGACTACGTGGCCAACGCCTGCCACAAAGCGGGTGTCACGAATCGAGTCGCCCTGGCCACGTGGTACGCCGAACACCGCCGTGATTCCGCATGACCCCCGCCGTTTGGGGGTAGCCGAAGAGAGGGATTGTGTCCGCCAGCAGTTCATCCGTAGGCTCGGGCAGAGGAATTGAACTATGAGAACTGCCATCCGACGGATCACCGTCGCCCTCCTGTCAGCTACGGCCACTACGATCGTATTGAATGGGGCGTTTGCGACCAATTTCGGGTCGACATCGAGAGGTGGATCGCCATCGAACGCAGTAAGTTTAGCTGATGACAGTACCCACTACGTCTACGACGATTTCCTCTTTTCGTCTTGGGTCGCCGATTTCCGGTGGGCTAGGGATTACGTTTATGGAGCAACCGATCTAGACACGTACACAGGCTCTTGGTCGATTGCTGATGTGAAAGTCTGGAGCGGCGATTATGGCATGAATGGCTTCTTTGGTTGGGCAGACTGTAACCCATCATCTGCGAGCACCTCAGGTTCGCATCCGACTCTCCGGTGCTACGGTCAGGACATCTTTTTCAACCTTTACTCCGGATACGGTTACGGATTTGATAGCCAGTCTGAGAGAATCGCCCAATTTTGCCATGAACTCGGCCATACCCTTGGGCTTCGACATACCTCAGATTACACTACCTGTTTGAATCAAGGAAACATCAGTGCCGGATACCTCGGCACCCACGACATCGATCATCTCAATGCCAATTACTGAGGGTGTGATAATGAGAAAGAGAATGGGAATCATCAGTGCGGCAGTTCTAGGCTCTATCTGCGCCGTTCTTGTGGCCATCGGCTACGAGGCTACAAAGGAGGACGAAAGACCAACACTTGCGTCCATCAGTGGACGTACTGCCGTCAACGAGGTCAAATATTTTACGTCCTTGGAGGACATGACGAACGCCAGCGATCTTATAGTGATTGGCAGGGTGAGTGAGGTAAGAGATGGGCGGACTTTCGGCCGTGAAGGATTGGACAAGGTCGCATACATTGTCGCTGTGCTGGAGGTCGAAGACGTGATTGGCGGTCACTTGGACGGGAATACCGTTCTGATCGACATCTTTGCCGGATCATCGAATGAAGCACAGCCGCTCAAGGATGCCTTCGTTGGAGTCTCCGGAATGTGGTTCCTTACCGACAAGCACTCGGAAGCACTCAGGCTGGGGTTGACGGGGGAGCTCGTGGACCGTGAAGCGGGGCTGTTTATGCTTGTGAACTCTCAGGGTCTGGTCGTACGCAGTGGCGACAAGGCCGCGACACCGCTCAACGACGATTCGACATCGTTGCTTTACCGCGTAACAAACGAGAGGCCCTTCGACCAAATTGTCCGGGAGACCCACTCCATAGTGCGATAACGATCGGCGCCGCCGGGATCCCACCTGGGAAGATCGACGGCGCTCCATCGGCTCGTCACTAATTGGGTTCCACCCTAAACGTTCCTTATGAACGGAATCGCCGGCGATTCCGAGACTTTCAAAGTCTTCGCAACTCGAGGATGTCACCTCCGCAATTCCGTTTCACCTCGAGACGTTGGGTGCCATCGAGACGCCGGTTAGCCCGAGAACCTTGAGGTCTCCGCAGCAGCGAACCGTCGCCCGATCGACAAGCTCAAATCGACCATCGACAATCCCCGCGTGCCTGACCACGAACCCACCGCTCCCATGCTGGCCAAGCTCACGCCGGAAATCCCAGACGGGCCCGGCTGGCTGTACGAACCGAAATGGGCCGGCTTCCGCTGCTTCGCCCCTCAACGCTCCTGCT
>CAZKZR010000175.1:0-6492 GCA_964557245.1 uncultured Anaerolineaceae bacterium
CGCGAACCGACCGCAGCGCCATATTTGACCAGCGTGCCCTCGAGTTCCCAATCACTCGCAGCCTTCAGGCTGCCATCGGGGTTGATCGCGCGAGGGTAACGGTCGTTCGTGAAGACCACCTCCGGGCCGACGAAAACGCCGTCCTCGAGGGTGTTGCCTTCGTACACGCAGGAGTAGTTCTGGACCTTGCAGTTCTTTCCGAGGGAAACGTCCGCGCCGATGTAGACGCCCTTGCCGATGATGCACCCTTCGCCTACGTTCGCGCGCTCTCGCACCTGCGCCTGGTGCCAGATGCTCGCGCCTTCGCCGATGACGGCGAGGTCGCTCACTTCCGCGGTGGGGTGAACCCGGAACTGGCTCACTTGCCGGCGGACCCGGCGGCGGCGAGCGGTGTCTCATCGGGGTCGTTCGAGTACTTGCGCGCAACAAGGTGGATCCGGCGCTTCAGTTCTTCCGGATCGCTCGAAACCACGCCTTCGACTTCGCTGATCAGGCGGCGAATCTCGGCCTCGGTGACCTCGGACGAAGCGCTGAGGCGCATGACCTTGGGGTGGTCAGTCACTTCCATCTGTTCGAAGTCCGCCACCAGCTCTTCGCGCAGCTTCTCGCCCGGGCGAGGGCCGGTGAAGATGACCTCGATGTCCTCGCCGGGACGGAGGCCGCGCAGCCGGATCATGCGCTCGGCGAGCTCGAGCATATTGATTTCCTGGCCCATATCCAGCATGTAGATGTTGCCGCTCCCGCCGAACGTCCCGGCCTGGATAACGAGGCTGACAGCCTCTGGGATGCTGATGAAATACCGCATCATGTCGGGATGGGTGATGGTGACGGGGCCGCCCCGCTCGATTTGCCGCATAAACGTGAGGGGAGCTGATCCGCGGCTGCCCATGACGTTGCCAAAGCGGACCGCCACAAATTTCGTGTGCTCGCTGCCCCGGGCCAGGGCGAGGACCATAAGCTCGGCGATGCGCTTGGTCGCGCCCATAACGCTGGTCGGACGGACGGCCTTGTCCGTGGAGATGAGGACAAAGGTGCCGGTCTGGAAGGTCCGGGCCGCGGAGGCCACGTTCAGCGTGCCAAGCACATTCACGCGAAATGCTTCGTCAGGGTTCGCTTCGAGCATCGGCACGTGCTTGTACGCGGCTGCGTGAAACACCAGGTGCGGCCGGACTCGGTTGAAGATGTCCTGGATTTTGCCTTCGTCCACGACGTTTGCCGGCCAGAGCTTGATGATGGTCTGCGGCGAGACGCCGGCGAGTTCGGCGGCAAGGTCGAACAGGCCGCTTTCGTTGTTGTCCAGGAGGTGAAGCTCGAGCGGTTGGAACGTAGCCACCTGGCGTGAGAGCTCGGAGCCGATAGAACCCGCCGCGCCGGTCACGAGGACGATGCGGTCCTTCACGCTCTGGCTGCACGCCACGTAATCAACCTGTACCGGCTCGCGGCCGAGAAGGTCGTCCAGGGTGATCTCGCGGAGGGCGTCGTTCGTGTGGCCGCTGGAGATCCACCGCTCGACCCCCGGGACGATGCGCACCGGCACGGCTGCGGCCTGGGCAGTGGCCACGATCGAGCGAATCGTCGGGCCGGGCGCGCGCGGGATGGCGATAGCCACGGCATCCACACTGTGCGCGCGAATTTGCGCGTCCAGACCGGTGACCGGGCCAAAGACGCGCAGACCGTGCATCCGACGGTTCTGCTTGCGGGGGTCATCGTCCAGGTAGCCGATGGGCTGATAGTTGAGGCCGGGGCTGTTCTGCAGTTCGCGGGCAAGCGCCTGGCCCGTGTGCCCGGCGCCGATGATAAGCAAGCGCTGGGACGCCACAGCGACCCGTGGGAGGCGAAGCAGAAGCCGCGAGCGCATCTTCACGAAGGCCATTCCGGGGAAGACCAGTTCGCCTGCGATGAGGATGACCGAGAGCGGGAGATCGCGGTCCTTCACCCAGAAGTTCACGCCGAAGATGAGCAAGGTGGCGAGAAGCACGGGCCGGAACAGGGCGAGGATGTCGCCGAGGCTGCCGTACGCCCACACGGTGCGATACACACCGAACAGCAGGTTCGCGGCAACGTAGACAAGCGCAATGAGCGGAAAGATCTTGAGGACGAAATCGAGGTTCTGGCGGGGCACTTCCGCATCGAACCGGAGAAGGAGTGCCGCCACGTAAGCGATGGCGACCACGAAAACATCGAGGACCATCGCACCGAGTGCGCGGGCATTATCGCCGTTGAAAACGGCAGCCGGGAATCGCGATCGCTGTACGTTGTTCATCGTGCGCCGCTTCCTCGAACGACCGAGAAGGCGGTGAGCAACAGGATGTGGATATCGCGCTTGAGCGAATGGTGCTCCACGTAGTCAAGATCGTAGGTAGCGGTTTCTTCGTAGGTCAAATCAGATCGCCCGCTCACCTGGGCCAGTCCGGCGATGCCCGGCAAAACGTCATGACGCCGGTGATACGCCGCCGGGAACTGCGCGACGATCTCCGGGATCTCGGGCCGGGGCCCAACCAGGGACATCTCCCCCCGCAGGACGTTAATCAGGTTGGGCAACTCGTCGATCGAGGTCTTGCGCGCTATTGCCCCGAAACGCGTAATCCGAGGGTTCGGTTTGTCGGGAGGGGCGAAGACGAAGCTCGAAAAGTCCTGGACCTCGTAGTGGTCTTCCTGTCCCGCCTCGGCGTGACGCATCGTGCGAAGCTTGAACATCCGGAACGGTTTTCCGTGCAGGCCGATACGCTCCTGGACGAAGAACGGGTTCCCTCGAAGTTCGATCGTCAGCACCGCCGCGCCGGCACCGACTACGGCAAGCCAGAGCGGAGCGGTGAGAACGGTGAGCCCGACATCGAAGATCCGCTTGAGCATCGACACAGGGTACGTTCGCGGGCCCGCAGGAGCGATGGCGGGGTTCATTCTCGTTCGAGCAGCACCACGGCGGAGGCGGCCATCGCCTCGCCGCGGCCAATCTCGCCCAGGCCCTCCGCGGTCTTGGCTTTGACGCTCACGGCATCGGTGGGAAGCCCTGTAATCTCGGCGATCCGCTCCCGAATGTGGGTTATGTAGGGGGCTAGCTTCGGGCGCTCCGTCCGGACGGTCGAATCGACGTTCGCCAGCCGCCAACCGGCGTCGGAAGCGAGCTCGAGGGCCTTTCGGAGGAAATCAGCGCTGTCCGCGTGGGCGTACCGGGGGTCGCTCGGGGGAAAGTAGTGTCCGATGTCACCGAGGGCGGCGGCGCCCAGGACGGCATCCGTGATGGCGTGCAGGAGCACATCAGCGTCGCTGTGCCCGGCCAGGCCCGGCCCTTCTTCGATAATCACACCGCCCAGCACGAGCGTCCGCGCGTCATCGATGCGATGGAGGTCTTCGCCCTGTCCGACGCGGATCGTCATGAGTTCTGGCTCCGTCCAGCGAGGATCAACCGGGCGAGGTCGAGGTCGTGAGGGCGCGTGATCTTCAGGTTTTCCGGACCCGCATCGACCACCGCGCATTCCAGACCGAGGCGGCTGAGCATCGCGGCGTCGTCAGTTTCGTCGTTGTCGCCCATCGCGGCGGCATCAAGCCAGGCCTGGCGAAGGACGACCTGCGGAGTCTGCGCGGCCCAAAGGCGAGCGCGATCCGGATGCCCTGCAATCCGAGACTCCACGACCTCCTTGATGGTGTCGGTCACCGGAGTGGCGGCGATGGCGCCCGGACCCCCGTCCGCGGCCGAAACGAGCGCTTCGATGAGCCCCGGCGTGACCATGGGCCGGGCTCCGTCGTGGATAGCCACGTATTTCGCCGAACAAGCCCGCAAACCGGCTTCGACGCTGTCCCTGCGGCGGACGCCGCCGGGAATCACCATGAAGCATGTCTTTCCGGCCCAGCGTTCACAGAGTGCTCGCACGTCTGCCTGGCGTTCCGGGGCGGTCACGACGGCAAGACACCCAAGACCAGCGGCGGATTCGAACGCCGCCAGCGACCAGGCCAGCACCGGCCGGCCGGCGAGGTCTTCCGTGAGTTTGTCGGCGGCGCCGAACCGGGTAGATGCGCCGGCGGCCACGATCACTGCATCGAACGCCATGAGGCGCACCCTAGCACCCAGATTCGTTGCGCTGTAGCGTTCGCTCAAACGTGACGGAGAGGCCCCGAATGGGAATGGAACAGCAGGCAGCGGAGAAGCTCGGCGAGCCAGTGGAACTGGTCGCTACGGTCTCTTCCAAGGGAACCGCCAAGAGCATCATGACCGCGGGCGTGGCGCGGCAGTTGGGTGGCGCGATAGGCGCGGCAGCCGCCGGAACGCTGGCAAACCGCGGGAACATAGACACCATCGCCGGTAACAAGGGATACATGGTTCTGGCGCTCACCGGCTCATCGCTGGCGGTGTTCAAGCAAAAGTCCGGGCTCCTGAAGCCTTCCTGCGGCGACCATCTCGGCTCGCTCCCGCGTGAGAGCGTGCGCTCATTCGAGCTTGGCGGCGGTGCGCTCACCGCTCCACTGAAAATCGCGCTGGAAGACGGCACCGAGCTCGAGTTCGAGGTGCCCAGGGCCCACCGGGGCAAAGTGGAGAAGATTCAGCAAACGCTCGCGAAGTAGCGCCTGCACTCACGCATTCGACTGCTACCATGGAAGTTCCCCTGCGCCGGCCCGCCGCAAGCCGGGGAAGGAGTGTTTCGCCATGCCCGCATCGATCGACCAGCTGCTTGCCCGCGTCTCTAAGCCGGCCCGCTACGCCGGCGGAGAATGGAATAGCGTCACCAAAGACTGGAATGCCTGCCAGGTGCGAATTGCGCTGGCGTTTCCCGATGCCTACGACATCGGCATGTCGAACATGGGCCTCGGCATCCTGTATGACCTGCTGAACAAAGTAGACGATGTGGTCTGCGAGCGGACGTTCGCGCCGTGGGAGGATATGGAGCAGGAGATGCGCCGCGAGGGCACGACCCTCTGGAGCCTCGAAACGCGCGCCCGCGTGAAGGACTTCGATGTCCTCGGCTTCACCCTTCAGTACGAGATGACGTACACGAATGTGCTGAACATGCTTGACCTCGCCGGCATTCCAGTGTGGGCGCGCGAGCGGACGGATGAGCACCCGATCGTCATCGCCGGTGGGAGCGGAGCCTTCAACCCCGAGCCGCTCAGCCCGTTCATCGACGCCTTCTTCCTCGGCGAAGGCGAAGATGCCGTCATTGAGCTGGCTGATAGGGTCCGCGCCTGGAAGCGCGCGGGCACCCCGCGCCTGGAACGGTTGCGCGAATTGCTGGGAATGCCCGGCGTCTACGTGCCTGCCTTCTACGAGGCGAAATACGACACCGACGGCCACTTCGCGGCGCTCAAGCCAAGCGTACCGGATGCCCCGGCGCGGATAACGCGCAGAATTGTCGAGACGCTTCCGCCGGCACTGGTCAAACCAATCGTCCCGTTCTTGCAAACAGTTCACGACCGTGCAGCGGTTGAAATCCAGCGAGGATGCACCCAGGGCTGTCGATTCTGCCAGGCCGGCATGATCTACCGCCCCACCCGCGAGCGTTCACCGGAAGAGGTGGTGCAGGCCGCCCGCGAACTCATGCAGAACACCGGCTACGACGAGCTTTCGTTGCTTTCCCTCAGCACCACGGACCACAGCCAGATCGTGCCGATGGTCAACCAGCTGACATCAACCTTCGAAGACCTGAAAGTCGGCATCCCGAGTACGCGCGTCGATAGCTTTTCGGTGGACGTCGCAAATGCGGTGGCGAAGGGCAAGAAGCACACGCTCACCCTCGCGCCGGAGGCCGGCAGCCAGCGGCTGCGCAACGCCATCAACAAGCTGGTCAGCGAAGAGGACCTGCTCGGGGCGGCCGAAAACGCGTTCCAGCGCGGCTGGACCGGGATCAAGATGTATTACATGGTCGGCCTTCCCACGGAGACGGAGGAAGACGTCGCAGGCATCGTTGAGATGGGCAAGAAGGTCAAGGCGCTGGGCCGAAAGTACGTCGGTGGCCGCGCGCGCGTGCGCGTCAGCACGAGCAATCTGGTGCCCAAGCCGCATACCCCGTTCCAGTGGGCCCGCCAGGACACGGATGCCGAGTTGCAGCCCAAGCACTTCCTCCTGAAGGACGGTTGCCGCGCGAATGGCGTGGAGTTCAGCTGGAACAACCCCTCCGACAGCTTCATCGAATGCGTCCTCAGCCGGGGCGACCGGCGCGTGGGAAATGCGATCTACGAAGCCTGGCGCAACGGCGCGAAGTTCGACGCCTGGGGCGAGTATTTCCAGGCCCAAACCTGGCGCGACGCCTTCGCCGCCACCGGCATCGACGCCGAGTGGTTCGCTCACCGCGAGTGGGATACGCGCGAGCCGCTGCCCTGGGACCACATCGATTGCGGCGTGACGAAGAGCTACCTGCGAGGCCAATGGCGGGACGTGCATTCCGTGAAGACCGTTCCCGACTGCCATCATGGGTCGTGCAATGTCTGCGGGATGCAGAACTTCGACGCGTTGCGCCCGGAAGACGGTGTCGCCGACTGTGTAGTCAAGCTCGGCAAGCT
>CAZKZR010000176.1:0-6481 GCA_964557245.1 uncultured Anaerolineaceae bacterium
CGATAGTAGCCGGCATCGCCGACCAACGCCCACCCCGGCCCATACGGCTTGCGGGAGAAGCTCTTGGGCGGGGTCAGTCCCATGAGCTTGCCGTTGCGCGTGGCCTTTCCGAATCGTTCGCCCAGGCTGGGAACTGTCTCGAGGGCTCTGCGCACGTTGCCCTCGATGTCGGTCTTGAAATCAGGGAAGCGGGCGGCAGCGAACTCCACCCCGAGGCAGGTCTCGCCGTCGTTCGTGGGGAACACGAACATCGCGCGGCCACCTCCCATGTAGAGCTCCGTGGACGTTGCCTCGAAATCCTTGAAGTAGCCGTAGTAGCCGGCGGTCGTTCCCTCGACTTCGTTGTACGCGGCCGCCGAAACCTGCCGCGCGACGAACGACTCCCGGCCATCCGCGCCGACGACGACACGTGCACGCTCTTCGAATGGGTCGTCGCCCACGCGTCCGCGGATGCCGACCGCGGCACCGTCTTCCATGATGACCTCTTCGACGATGGTGCCCTCGCGGACTTCAGCGCCGGCCGCGCGAGCAGCGTCGACCAGGATCTTGTCCAGCACCGTCCGCCGGGGGCAGATCGTCAGCGGTTCATTCGGGTCGGCCGGCATGGTCATGCCCTGCATGGAACGGACCTGCCCATGCAGTTGAGGGCACCCGCTCGCCAGCACCGTATCCAGCACGCCCCAGGTTCGCATCCGTTCCACGCCGTCGGGAGTGATGAAGTGGGTCGAAAGCGTGTCGCTGGGGAACCTCGCGCGGTCCACGACGAGGACGCTGTGTCCCTGACGGGCGAGAAGCATCGCGAGCGGTGAACCGGCGCAACGCGCGCCGACAACGATTACGTCGTACATGCAGTCAGACTCCAAAGTGAATGGCGGTTCGTTCACTTAAAGTGAGACGCCGTCGCGGGATAGTACGACAATGACAGCCGAAGTGGTCAATAGACGTGAGATTCTTCACATCCAGCTGCGGACGGCCTTCCTTTTGGATCGTCACGGCCGCCTGCTTGCCATTAACGAACCCGGCAGTCCAGCCGCGCCCAGGGTCTTCGTCGCTACCTCGGAAGGCGAGCGCGTCCTGCGCGTCCGTCGCGATATTCCCGAATCCGTGGCGCGAGCGTGGTTGGCGGCGGGAGCCTCCGATGACCGGCTCGTTGAGGCGGTTGCAGCGCATGCGCCGATCCAGCGCGAGCATCGCGGCCCCGCGTACTGGCTCCCGCCCCAGGCGGTGCGCTCAGCGGAAGGCGTTGTCGACGTCCGTTCCTCCCGTCTGCCGCTTCATCCCGAGCTGGTGGCTCGCGGCTGGGGGCGCAGCGAAGCCGCGCCCTACCTTGGTATTGTTCGCGATGGCCAGGTGGTAGCGGTTTGCTACTCCTCCCGCGATGGTGACGCGGCATGCGAGGCCGGCGTTGAAACTGCCACGTCGTACCGGGGGCGAACACTGGGCGAACTCGCCGTGCGGGCCTGGGCGGCCGCCGTGCAGGCCTCAGGCCGGATGGCGCTGTACAGCACGAGTTGGGACAACGCCGCCTCCCGCCGGATCGCCACGAAACTCGACGCCGAGGAGTACGGGGAGAACTGGCACCTGACCTGAGCGGCTTATTCGAACAGGAACCGGCGGCGCTTCGGCGGCTTCTGGTAGCGGAGCCCAAAGTTGGCCAGCGCCACATCCCTGATTCGCTCCGCGGCCTCCTGCGGCGAATCTGTGACGTAGAACCGGTCCAGGTCCTCCGGGTCGATGGTGTGCAGCGCGAGCGGGCGCTCCCTGATGAAGTCGATCAGCGGCCGCCAGTACTCCTCTCCCATGAGGATGCACGGATAGTTCCTGATCTTGCCGGTCTGGATAAGCGTTGCAATCTCAAACAGCTCGTCCAGGGTCCCGAAACCCCCGGGAAGAGCGACAAACGCGTAGGAGTACTTCGCGAGCATCACCTTGCGCACGAAGAAGTAGCGGAACTCCACGAAGGTGTCGAGATAGCGGTTCGGCTCCTGCTCCGAGGGCAATTCGATGTTGCAGCCAACCGAGCGGCCATTCGCTTCCTTCGCGCCCCGGTTCGCGGCCTCCATGAGTCCAGGCCCTCCGCCCGTCATGACGGTGAACCCAGCGCGTGAGATCTCCGTGCCGAGCGCGCGGCCCATGGCGTAATACGGGTGGTCTTCTTCGAACCGGGCCGAACCGAAGACGGTCACGCAGGGCCCTACCCAGTGCAGCTTGCGGAACCCCCGCATGAACTCCCATGCGATGCGAAGTGTGCGCCGGAGTTCGGAGCTTCGATCCTGTGGGCCGGAGAGAAGTTGCCGCTCACCATCCTGTGGTGGGTTCTTTCCCCATTGGGGAACGGTGGGGTCAGCCGGCAGTGCCGGGAGGTGTTCTTCGGGCGGTTGAGGCATGCCCCAATGCTAGCCGTGGAGAACCTGACGAACCCGTCCTGACGGTTGCACCGCACAATCCGCGAGCGGTGTTTTGTTAAGAATTCGGGGTTCTCCCCAACTTTGGCGGCCCCCCGGGCGGTCGAACTTCGTGGAGACATGACTCCGACGCGCACACTCCGCACTGTCCACATCATTCCTCGAGGCGACCACTGGGTGCTGATGTCCCCGGGCCGCGATGAGGCCGGCCTGCTGTTCACGGACCTTGGCCGGGCGCTGGACGCCGCCACCGGCGGGGAGAGCCAGGTCCACGTCGTCGTCCACGAACGCCCCGTCGCGGAGTGCCCCGTCACGATGGATGAGGCGGCGAGACTGTAAGAATTCGGTTGGTGTCCGGTCTTATCGGCGAAGCACCCGTTCCCGGGTCTTTCGCACAAACGACCAAAGGACACACACCATGCAGAGCTCAGTTTTCCGTTTCCGTGCCACCACTATCGCCGCGGTTGCGGCCGCAACCCTTGCCCTCACGGCGTCCGTCGGGCTTCCGTCCGCGGCCCACGCCTCGATCGACGAGCCGTGGCCCGAACCGCCTTCCTGCTCCAACGAAACCGGCACCTGTACCTCCATGGAGGACCTGGTCGCCTACGAGTGCTACTTCGAGAACCCGGATTCTCCGTTCCACTTCTGCGATGACCCGTTGGAGTTCTCCAAGGGCGACATCGGCCTCGTGGCGCCGAAGTCCGCTCCTGCCCCCGGCAAGATCGTCCTGCCGGCCCCTCGCCGCTAACTCAGACCTCTAGTGGGCCGGGCGCTAAGCCCACACGCGCCCGGCCGCTAGAACAAGAGCCCAGGGCCCGATTGTGTCGACGCAACTGGACCGGTACCGCCACCGGACGTGACCCACCGCTCGAGGTCGATCGGGTCGAAATTGCCGATCGCGTCGTACCGCCCGGCGTCGAACACCACCGGTGTCCGCGCATCGTCTCCGCTCGGCGGGGCTGTTAGTTCGGCCCTGAACACAATTGCCAGTTCCCAGCCTGCCGGCTCGAACGGAAACGACATCACATCGGCCAGGGTGAGGTCGGCAACGGCGCCGTCGCACCAGAGGTCGGCCAGGGTGGCTGCTGCCTCGTACGGATTCCCGCCGAAAGGCAGGATGTTCCACGGCAGCCAGCGCCCGCGGGCGGCGCTCGCCTGTACATCGAAAACCACGAGCCGGCCTTCGAAGACGGGCACGAGGTACACCGCGACGTGCGCACCGCCTGGTACGAACGTGGACTGGGGCTTGCCGAAATACGCGTCAGGCATGGCGGCGCTACACGCCGAGTGCGCGGGCAAAGGGAGCGTCGCTCTCGAACGGCCCAACCAGCGCGAGAGTCGCACGTTCAGGGGCGAGAATCCGTTTTGCCACGTTCATCAGGTCATCCATGGTCACTGCGTCGATCTGGCTGACCACTTCATCGACAGACTGGATCCGGCCGAGCAGCAACTCCTGCGAACCAAGCCAGCCCGCGACTGATCGCGTGTCTTCCATCCGGAGTTGGATTCGGCCTTTCGCCATCTCTTTGGCCTTGGCGAACTCTGCGTCGGGGACCCCACGCAAGAGCTTGCCGTTCTCTTCGAGCACCGCCTCCAGCGTGACGACCGCGTTATCCGGGTCGCATCCCGCGTAAACGGTGAACGATCCCGCATCGCGGAATTCGCTGGGGTAGCTGTGCACGTCGTAGACCAATGCGCGCTCTTCTCGCAGCTCCAGGAAAAGCCGGCTGGACATGCCTTCGCCGAGCACGGTGCTCAGCAGGTCCACCGCGAAGCGGTCCGGGTGATTGAGCGAGACGCTCGGATAGGCGAGGCAGATGTGCGCCTGCTCCGTTTGTTTTTCGCGGACCGCCAGCCGTGGCGAACCGTTGCGTTCTGTCGCTGGATACCATGCGCCGGGCGCGGTCGCCGGCATGTCGCCGAGCCAACGGTCGGCTGCGGCGACCACAGCCTCGTGCGTCACGTTTCCGGCCACCGTAAGCACGGTGTTCTCCGGCACGTACTGCCGATGGAAATACGCAGTCACCGCGGATACGGGCAACGCGGTTACTGACTCGGGCGTGCCGCCCACATTCCGTCCCAGGGGTTGCGAGGGCCAGAGCGTCTCGTCGATGAGGATCGAAGCGAGTTCGCCGGGGCTGTCTTCGACGCTTGCGAGTTCTTCGAGGATAACCGCCCGCTCCTTCTCCAACTCCGCGGGGTCCATGACCGGCTCGCGAACCATGTCAGCGAGAATGTCGATCGTTTCCATCGCGGCCGTATGCGGGACTTTGGCGTAGTAGACCGTCACTTCACGGTCCGTGGCGGCGTTGTGCATGCCGCCAACCGATTCGATAGCCTCCGAGATTTCCCGCGCGGTGGGCCTGCGGGAGGCTCCCTTGAAGAGCATGTGCTCGAGGAAGTGGGAAAGGCCCGCTTCCTCGTCGCGCTCGTAGCGGCTGCCGGCGCCCACGTACATGCTCACCGTCGCGGAGCGGGTGTGCGGCATTTCACCGGTAACGATGCGGAGTCCGTTGGGAAGCGTTGTGTGTTTGTGCATGGAGGCGCACGCCCCGAAGGGCGTACCTCCGATGTTACGTGCCGCGCGTAGTTTGGGATATCAGGGCCGCGCCGCGACCCCGCGACTAGTTAGCGCTCACCGCGCCGATCACAAAGCACGCGCTGGTCGTGCCGCTTCCACCGAGATTCAGGGTAGCCACTCGCTTCGCGCCGTCCACCTGGTAGGCGCCGGCTCCGCCGCTCACTTGGCGGTGCGCATCGAGCAGTTGGCGTACTCCGGTGGCGCCGACGGGATGCCCCGCGCCGATAAGTCCGCCGCTGGGATTGATCGGAAGCTTCCCGCCGAAGTCGATCGTCCCGTTTTCGATCGCCTTAAACGATTCTCCGGGCGCGGTCAGCCCAAAGTGGTCGATCGCCATGTACTCCGAGGTGGTGAAGCAATCGTGCGTTTCGATTGCGTCAACAGACCATGCATCGGGCAGACCGGCCCTGGAGAACGCGTCCACAATCGCCTGGCGCGTGTGCGGGAGCACGTACGGATTTCCGCTGCTTTCGGTCATCTTGTCGGCGAAGCTCATCACGGCCGTGTGGTGACCCCAGCCCTCGATCTTCGCGATCCCGTTCCGATTCCCGCCTCGGGCCGCCGCGTATTTCTCGGCGTACTCGCGGGAGGCCAGGATGATGGCCACTGCCCCGTCGGTCACCTGTGAACAATCGCCGATGCGAATGCGTCCCGTCAGCGGCTGCATCATCTTCTCGGGATTGGCCGGCCACTCGCGCGTCTGCGCCAACGGGTTTCGGCGAGCGTTCTCGAAATTGATCTCGGAGATGCGGGTGAGGTAATCGTCCTTCAGCCCGAAGCGCTTCTGGTATTCGTCGCCCAATTTCCCGAACAACGCCGGGAATGGGAACGAAACGCCCTTGGCCTCTTTCTCGTACCAGGCCGCGGTGCCGAGGTACTCACCGCCCTGGGCGGCATCGACCGTCTTCATGTGCTCGATTCCCACCACGAGCGCGACGTCGTAGCGGCCGGCTTCGATCTCCGCCGAGGCTGCCAGCGCGGCCATCGATCCAGAGGCGCAGGCGGCTTCATGGCGCGAAGTCGGCAAGCCGGCGAAGGCCGGGTTCGTCTGGACAAGGAACGCTCCGAGATGCCCCTGCATCGCGTACAGCTCCGCCGCGAAGTTCCCCACGTGGCCGGTCTGGATGTCTTCGGCTGGCACGCCAGTGGCCTCCAGCGCACCTTGGACAACCTCGTTCAGGATGTCCGGGATTTGCTTGCCCTGGCGCATCCAGTTCTGCGCGAAGTCGGTCTGGTAGCCGCCGAGGATGTACGTCTCCGAAGTCATTGGGCCTGTCCTGAGTGAGTAGTACCGCCAGCGTAACAGCCGAACGAGAGCGTTGCATCATAGGACGGACAGCCCTCCTCGCTGTCGAGTTCCGCCACCTCAGACGTAGACTCGCAGAGTCGTGCTGGTGCTCGCTTCGAACAACGGCTTCACGGGATTCCACGGGGTCTCGTACGCGCTGCTCCTCGCTGGATTCGTCTCACTGGCGTTCTGGCTGGCCGCCTTCGG
>CAZKZR010000177.1:0-5191 GCA_964557245.1 uncultured Anaerolineaceae bacterium
GCGGGCTCAGGTACGTCACTCGCCAGCGGTAGTCGAAACGTGTTCGGCCGGCGTGTCGCGCAACGCGGTCCGCGCCGATGCCGTCGAGGAGCGCGTCGACATAAAAGTCGAAACCGTTGCTGATCACGGTGACCAGCCAGTCGTTCCAGTGCGCCCAGTCCAACAGCTCCAGCAGCCCCGCCCGCGGCGTCACGGCGGAAGCGGAGAACTCCCTGAGTTCGTCTGCCGACGCCTCCACGGTCCCCAGCGCGGCGGCGTTGAACTGCTCAACCGAGAGCCGTCCGGCGTGGTAGTCGGCTTCGAAATCGCGCCAGGTGGGCGCCGCAAACCTCTCGAACACCAGTCGCGCCGTGTTCTCCAGGACGATCGTGTCATCGAAATCGAGACAAAGGATGTTCGCCATTGGGCTTCAGTCTCGCACACCTGCTAGCTTGCGTTTGTGGAGATTCAGCGGGCCCGGTTCCTGCTCAGCGAACCTGGCCGCGCGGCGCTTCGGGCCTGGTCCGCGGGCGCTTCCAAAACCCTCGACCCGTTGCGCCTGGCCACCGCGCTGCGCCGCGACTTTCGTCCAGCGGAGGCCTCGGCCCTGGCCGAACAGGTCACGCTTCGCGGCCGCGCCGCGCGCAACCACGGCGTGGATCGGGATTGGCTCTACACCGCCGACGGCCTCGAAATGATGACGCACCCGATCGTCGGGGAACGGCGCGCCGGGCGGGTCGCGGGCTGGGAGATCCCGGCGCTGGACCTGACCGCCGGCCTCGGCGGCGACCTCGCGGCGGTCGTCCGCGCCGGAGCCACAGCCTTCGGGCTCGAACGCGATGCGGTCCACGCGCTGTTCGCGGGGGCCAACAGCGGCGCCCCGGTTGTCCGCGGCGATGCGGCCCGGCCGCCGTTCGCGCTCCGGCGGCACGCGGTCCTGCTCGACCCTTCGCGGCGTGCGGGCGGAAGCCGGCGCTTCAACCCCGAAGCATTTTCACCTCCCTGGAATGAGGTGGTCGCCCTCG
The DNA here is from genome assembly GCA_964557245.1 of uncultured Anaerolineaceae bacterium. Classification (GTDB taxonomy): domain Bacteria; phylum Chloroflexota; class Dehalococcoidia; order Tepidiformales; family Tepidiformaceae; genus Amarobacter. Next base: position 1,005 of record CAZKZR010000177.1, read on the forward strand.
CGAGCCAGGCGCGCGCCGCGGTGATCAAGGCGCCTCCCGGGATTGCCCCGGAGCTGGTCCCGCCCGCGGCGGAACTCGAAGCGGTGCAACTTGGTGCTTCCATGCGCGAAACCACGCTCTGGCTGGGAGGCGATGTGCGGCCAGGCCTGCGCCGCGCGGTGCTGCTTCCCGCCGGTGCAACCCTGGCGTCCTCCGCGCCCGAAGCCCAGGCGGAGGCCGTCCCGCCCGGACCGGTGGTTTACGACCCGGAATCCTGCGTCACCCGGGCCACGCTGGTCACCCACCTCGGGCATGCTCTCGGCGGGCGACTGATGGACCCGCACATCGCCTACCTCACGTCCGGGACTCCGGCGTTTTCTCCGTTCGCCGCGACATTCGAGGTGCTCGACGTCCTGCCGTTCTCCGTCTCGAAGCTGAAGGTTCGGTTGCGCGCCGGAAACTGGCGGCCCGATGAGATTCGCCGCCGCGCCTTTCCGGTGGAACCGGACGAGCTTCGCCGCCTGCTGGGCCGGCTGGACGGCGACCCGGTGACGCTGCTGCTCACCACGCTGGGCAGCAGCCGGACGGTGTTCATCTGCCGCCGTCTGTTCGCGCCCGCCTGAGGGCCGCACAATGTAGCCCCATGCCGACCCTCCTCGTTTCCCGCACCATTCACGACCGCTATGGCAGCGCCATCGACACGGCCTTCCCGGGCGTTGCGCAGCTCATCCTGCCCGCAGATGACGAGGAACCGTTCGATGAGCAAACGCTCGCCTCGATCGATTACGCCTTCTTTTCGCTCGATGTGTACCCGTCGTCGTCGCGTTCGTTCTTTCGTACGGTGCGGGCCGCTCCGAACCTGAAGTGGATCCACGTCATGAGCGCCGGCGTGGACAACTTCGTCTTCCAGGAGCTGCTAAAACGCGGCATCCGGATGACCACCTCGTCCGGCTCGACGGCGAAGCCCATCGCCCAGTCCGTCATCGGCGGGATGCTGATGCTCTCTCGCGGCTTTCTCACGTGGGGAGAGGCGCAGCGGCGGAAGGCATGGGAGCCGATCCGCGGAGCGGATTCGCCGCCGGACCTGCAGGGCCAGCGGATGACGGTCGTCGGCCTGGGCGCGATCGGCGCGGAAATCGCCCGCATCGCCGCCGCGATCGGCCTCGAAGTCACCGGCGTCCGCCGGAGCCCACGGCGCGAGGATGACCCGATCGGGCGGATAGTCCCGCCGTCCGAGCTGCTCGCCATCGCGCCGCAGACCGACTGGCTCGTCCTGGCCTGCCCACTGACGGACGAAACGCGCGGCCTGGCCAGCCGCGAGGTCCTTTCAGCGCTGCCGAAGGGTGCATGCGTCCTGAACATCGCCCGTGGGGAAGTAGCCGACGAGCCTGCGATGACCGAACTCCTTCAGTCCGGCCACCTCGGCGGAGCCTACCTGGACGTGTTCTACAAGGAGCCGCTGGAACCAGAGTCGCCGCTCTGGGAGATGCCGAACGTCATCATCTCGCCGCACAACTCGAGCACTTCGCAGGGCAACGACGGACGAGTGGCGGAGGACTACTTCCTGCCGAACCTCGCGCGGATGGCGAAGGGCGAACCGTTGATCAATGAGGTGAGCGCGTAGCGCCCCGTCGCCAGAGCACCGCGCCGAGCACCAGGCCGGCGAAGCCGATGGCGGCCACAACGTAGGGCCAGGTCGCGCCCCCGTCGTCGTTTGAGGGCGCGACAGACGTCACCGGCGGCTGGCCCACCGCGTCGCGGATGTCCCGCAGCGTGGGCAGCTCCCAGGTTACGTATCGATCGTTCACGGCATCCCGCGCGCCACCCCAGAACGCGAGCCGGTAGTCCGCAATTCCCGCCTCGTCGGGGCGCAAGTACATCAGCCAGCGCCCCGGCTGCGGGCGGCCAAACTGCTCCTGGACCAGGTCACAGGTGTTGTAGTCCCGTCGCACGCTTGTGTTCACAGTGAACGTCTGCGGCGGGCTGCCGGCCAGCACTTCGCGCACCTGGACACTGACGCCCTCTTCAGAAGGCTCGACCTCGCCAATTACAACCGCCGTCGAAGAAGCTACTTTGATCCCCAGGTCGTTCACGGCGTTGCAGGGCGTGCGGAACTCCCACCCGAGGTCGCTCCCCAGCTTCGCCTTATTCGCGGCTACCTCGGTGCGAACCGCATCAAGGGTCGGCGGCCGTGAGCCGTCGTTCCAGAAGTCGGTGATCAACGGCTGCAGTTCGTCCTCCGGAATGCTCCACGCGGTGTCCGAGAAGTACGAGATCTGCCACAAGCCATCGACCTCTTTGTTCAGCATCACGATCCGCCGGTCGCCCTTCTCGAACCGTCCACCCTGGTCGAAAGGCTCGTCGTACGGGCTGCACGCGAAGTAGGTGTAGCTGGTCCTGTTGTCGATCTTGAGTTCCGTGCCGCTTGCCGGCCCTTTCAGCGCTTCGTCCACCCGGAACGTCGCGGAGCGCGCGGTGGCGCCCGTGAACGTGCCGATTGCGACCACTTTGCTCTCCGCTACGGTTTCGGGCACAGCGTGTGCGGTAAAACCGGCGCGTGAGCAGGCAATCGCCGGCCGTGCGCCCGTCATTAGCATGGCCACACCGATGACGGCCGCGCAGAGCCCGGCAAAAGCGCCTATCCGAATCCTGAGAGCGCTCACTGAAACTAGAAACGCCGCTCAGGCGCGTTTGGTTCCTTACCGCCCCTTGAACACCGGCTCGCGGCGCTCCACGAAGCTGAGTGCGCCTTCCTTGTGGTCCTCCGTGGTAAAGAGGTAGGCGAGGGAGTTGCCGACGTATTCGCCCATCTCGGCCATCGAGCCGTGGACGGAGCGGCGCAGGCCTTCCTTCATGTAGCGCAGCGCGATCGGCGGATTGGCCGCGATCTTGCGGGCCATTGCCATCGCTGCATCTTGCAGTTCGGCCGCCGGCACAACCTGCGAGACCAGGCCGATCCGTTCGGCTTCCTGGGCGCTGATGATTTCGCCCGTGAAGAGCAGTTCGGCGGCTTTCGAAGGGCCAACCACTCGCGGCAGCCGCCACAAACCACCGAGGTCCGCGACCAGCCCGCGCTTGATGAAGAGTTCGCCGAACTTCGCCGCATCCGAAGCGATCCGAATGTCCGCGAAAAGCGTCAGGTCCATGCCCCAGCCGACCGCCGCGCCGTTCACTGCCGCGATCACCGGCTTGTCGCACTCCAGGACCGCGGCCGCAGCCGGCGTGGGCTTCGGCTTTGCGTCACGCAGCCGCGTCACGGTCTCGTCCCGCTGCTCGCCGAGCATGATCTGGCGCACGTCGTCGCCGGAGCAGAAGGCACGACCGTTGCCCGTCAGCACCACGCAGCGCACCTCCGGGTCGCGGTGGGCATCGCGGAACGCCTGCTCGAGTTCGGCGTACATCTGCCGGTTCAGGGCGTTCATCGTCTCCGGCCGATTCAGCGTGATGACGCCGACATGGTCCTCGATTCGGTACTCGATGAATTCAGGCATGAAGCGCCTCCACGGGTATATGTGCCCGGATTCTAGCCGCTTCGCTGGAGGATGCGGGCAAAGCGCCGCTTCCCGGAACCTGCAGACAACCGCAATGCCTCCCGGCAGGACTGGGGCGCGTGAGTTACCGCAGACGCCGCAGCGTGGAAAAGACAACAGGAGGTACGAATGTCCACCACAGCCCTGGTCACCGGAATCATCGCGGCCCTCATTGCTGGTGCCGCACTTGCGATCGCGATGGACAATCCGGCCGCAGGCATCATTTCCGGCATCTCGATAGGCATCGTCTTCGCCATCGCGATGGAATGGGAACGGCGAAGCAAGACATCCTCCCGCCGCATGTGAACCCCTCGGCGGCGAAAACAAAAAGGGAGCCCGCGCAGGCTCCCTTTTTCGTGTGCTTCTGTGCTCTGGATGAGGTTACTGGCCGCCGCCGACCGCGCCCATCGTTTCGGCTTCGGCATGCGCCGGGCTGGCGACTGGCAGGGCGACCTTGCGTGTCCCCTTCTCGGCCACGCGGTAGACGAGGCCGTTGCCCTTAAACAGCTTCCACTGGGCATGCAGCGCCGGCATGGAGGCGAAGAAGAACGTGATGACCGCCATCAGCGGCCACACCGCGAAGCTGCTGTACGCCCGAAGCCGCGACACGTGCGCCGGGCGAGGCCCGCGCTGCTTGTATTCCACCGCAGCCATGACGAACAGCGGCACGATGCAGAC
>CAZKZR010000177.1:5291-6476 GCA_964557245.1 uncultured Anaerolineaceae bacterium
CTGGCGAGCAGCCACTTGCGCTTGCGGCTGAGCGGCGAATTCGGGTTGCGCGCCCCACGCCAGGCGTAGGGGATGTCGCTCGCGCCCCAGGCGTGGCGCAGGCTCTGCGCGTAGTGCGCACGGAGGGTCTTGAAGTAGCCGTCGGTCAGCACGCAGTCATTGCCGAGCGGCAGGAAGAGCGATTCCACGTTCACGCGGTCGCCCAACGTGTAGGAGCACTTCAGGTAGAGGTGCCAGTCTTCGGGGATGACCTCTTCGTCCCAGTAATCCACTTCGTTCAGCATCTGCCAGCTGAGCGAGTAGCAGGAGGTCGGGAACTTCACGCTGCCGGGCAGGATGACGTTCGAGAGGCGGTTGATGCCCGAAAGTCCGTCAGGGATGCGCAACGGCGCCGGGATGTCCCAGATGTTGTTGCTGTTGAAGATGGTCGGCTGCCAGAAGGTGCGGTAGCGGTCCTTCGCGGTGAGGAACAGGTAGTTCAGCGCCTCGAAATGGCGGGGATGGAAGACGGCGTCGGCATCGCAGCTCGTTACGGTGTAACGGCGGATATCGTCGCCGCGCTCTTCGATCAGGTGAATGTACGCCTCGCGGGCGCCCCACGCTTCGTTTGAACCCTTGCCGGGCGTCTCGTTCGGCAGCCCGGCCGGATGGAACGTCGCGAACATGTGGTGGAAGCGGTCACGGTAGCGGTTCACCAGGCGCTCAGCCTTGATGTGCGCTTCCGCTTCGCGCGCTTCCATTGCCATCACGATGACCAGCTGACGCGCGTTCGCCTGGGCGGCGAGGGAATCAATGGTGCGCGAGAGGCCCTCTTCGCTTTCCTTGTAGTTCGGGATGATGACCATGTGGCGGGGCCATTCCCACTTGTCCGCTTCAGGATGGGTGGGAAGCCATGCGCAGTATTTCGCGAGCCAGTTGGTCTTCTCCCACTGGGAGATGCGCCGCAGGCCAACCCAGCAGCTAATCGCGACCGAGTACGACCGGACCAGCCAGTAGGAGAAAAACGCCATGCTGAGGATTGCGTACGGCCAGGGCGCGTAGAACGGCCCCCAGAAGACGAAGCTCGCAAGCAGGAGTGAGAGTGCCAGCGGGAGCATGTTCCACAGTCGCTCGCGCAGGTGCGTCGATGCGTAGACGGGGAGTGCAACCGGGGTCGATGGAGCGGCGGGGGCTGTCGACGGGGAT
>CAZKZR010000178.1:0-6474 GCA_964557245.1 uncultured Anaerolineaceae bacterium
GTGACGCGGCTGCGGGCGTTCGGGACCTGTTCCATGGTGAACAGCAGCCGGGCGAGCGGGGCATCACGCTCGAGTTCGCCGCGGGCTTTGGCGAGGGCCGCGCGCCAGACGGCGGGGGCATCGCGCAGGGCGTTGCGGAGGTGGGCGGGAGCGTGGCGGGGGCGGGACCAGTGCCTCAGTCCCCAGTTCAGTTCGTTGAATGAGCGGACGCCCGGGTGGGTGAACTCGGCGTGGCGCGGCTGGATTTCGCAGACGGCATTCAGCAGGCCCTCGGCGCGCTGCACGTCGTCGCTGACGCGGAACATACCGATGACCTGGCCGCCGTGGGCACGATGCCGGCGGTAGAAAGCGAGCGGAGGGGCGGCGTAGGCTGTCGCGGCGAGTTCTCCGGTTTCGATGAACGGGTGCTCCAGGTAGTAGCGGCCCACAGTGTCGCAGGGGTTGCCGATGGAGCCCGCCCGGCCAAAGGAGGCGTTGAGCAGCAGGCGAGGATTTTCGATGCCGCCAGCGGCGAGGACAAAGGCGCGGGCACGAACGTGAAAACTGCCTCCAGCGGGTGAAGCGACGCGGAGTTCGGAGACTTCGCCGGGGGAGGCGCCTTCTTCGAGAGCGGTGACGTTGGCGCGCTGGATCAGAGTGACGCGCGGGTCTTCGGAGAGTTCAGCTGACAATTCCTGGAAGCGGTAGGGCGGGCCGAACTGGTAGACAGTGGATTCGACGGCGCCGCCCAGTGGGAGCGGCGGGGGGCCGGATGCTTCGGTCCAGGATTCGCCGGTGTAGTCACGGAACACGAGGCCAGCGAGCTCATGGGCGGCGGGATACCAGCGGGCGACTTCCTCGTACGGAAGCGGCCAGCCGCTGTTCGGGACCCATGAACGTTGTTCGAAGTCGATGGGTTGAAGGGGGCGGCTACGGAAGCCTCCGCCGAGATTGGGAAACTGGTCTTTGTATTCCCAGAACCAGGAGCTTCCCCCTGGGCCGCCGCTGCCGGGCCGGCGAATGCGGCAGTAGGGGAGGCCGACGACTTTTCCGCCAGCATCGAAGAGCCGGCGGGGGCGGGGCTGTTCGCCAGCGCTATCGAGGAGGCAGACCGTGCGGCCAGAGCGTGAGAGGGATGAAGCGAGGCTGAGGCCCGCGGGCCCGCCGCCTACGACCGCAACATCGAAGGTGAGGATGGCGCCGGCGGAGATGGTGGCAGCGTCGCGCTTCATTCAGCGATTCAGTTTAGGCGAGACGCTCTCGAGCGGCCCGCGAATCGGCCGCCCCTCTCCGACGCGCCCCTATTGCGTTGGAGAGCGGGCGGCCTGGAGCTGGGGCCGTCAGGCCGTCTGGCGTTCGTTCAGCAGGGAATCGAACACGACGCCGTAATCCTTGATGGCCCGGCGGAGATCTTCGGTGGTGGCTTTGCCCTGGCGGTTGAGGGCGGCGATGTGGGCAGCTTCGCGATAGGCGGCGGCTTCATCGCCGTGGCCGACGGAGACATCGGCGATGCGGTCTTCCTGGTCGGCGTCGCTGGATTCGTAACCGCGGGCACGCATGACTTCGGAGAGCAGGAGATCGGCGCGGTTTACGGCGGTGCCGGGGTGGTCAACGAAGCTGGCCTGCATGCCCTGCCATTCGGCGAGGAAGGCCATCCTCTGGTCACTGGTAATGGGGTGGAGTTCGTAGTTTTTGACGCGATCCTGCCGGGATTTCAGTTCCTGGCGGGCGGCCTTGCTATCGACGGCGCGGGCGTACGTTGTGTCGTACTCGGTGCCGAAGGTTTCCTGGAGGCGCTTGTCCTGGCGCCTTCGATCCCAGGCCCAGACGGCGAGAGCGACGACGACGAGCGCCAGCACGACGGCCCCAATGATGATAAGGGTGGTGTTGTCCACGGTTGCGACTCCTGCGCGAGGGTTGTCCTCACGATGCGCCGAGGAGCAGAGCGAAGGCGCTGCATACGGGAGCCAGGAGATTGCGAAACTGTATCGGTCAGCGTGTGGGTCAGTCGGCCGCGAGCTTGTTCGCGAGGATGGCCTTCTGGTTGTCCATTTCTGAGCGCGCGCGTTCGAGCTGCTCGGCGGTCATGTCCAGGCGGTAGAAATCGCGCTTCCAGGCGGAATCATCCGCCCAGCGGAACGGAGTCTGGACAGTGGTGCGCGGCGCCCGGGCCGAATCGAGCAGTTCAAGGGCCATCGCGAGGATGTCCCGTTGCATCGCTACATCGCCAGGCTTGCCGCAGGAGTTGCCGAGCGGGAAGTCACTGAAGAGGAATCGGGGCACGCCCGCCGACTCAACGATGTCCTTCGCGCAGCCCAGGACCACGGTGGGTATGCCGGCGGCTTCGAGGTGACGGGCGGTCAGACTCACGGTCTGGTGGCAAACCGGTCAGGTGGCAACGAGGACCGCCGCCTCGATACGGTCCTCGCGGCAGAGATCCGCTATTTCCGGGGCGTCGCGTTCGATTGTGAGGCGCTGACTGCGGAGCGTGGGAACGGCGTAGAAACGGTCGTTCAGGTGGCCGATTCGGCCGTCAGCAGCGGCTTCCTTCATTCGCGCGAGGGGGAAGTAGCTGTTGATGTCCTCGGCGGAGGTGTGCTTCCGGTCGTATCCGACATGTGAGATGCGGACATCCGGAGCCGGATCGATGGGCATGGAGTACACGCGGGTGAACTTGGCATCAGCGTTGTAGGGCGCCCACGCACCCTGTTCGCCTTTGTCCGGCTGGTATGGGGCGGCGGTGGAAACCAGGGCGACGCGTGCTTCGCGGACCGGTTTCGTGAGCGGGGTGAAGGGAACCTCGCGGTTGTACGCCCAGCGGTACGGATTGTTGTAGCCGAGCGTCATGTAGTAGGCGCGGGAGCGATCGATGTAGCGGATGGGCAGGTCCAGCGTGGCTTCGATGAATTCAGCGGGTGCTTCGGTTGTGGTCATGATCCTGCCTCCGGAGCGCATTCTAGTACGAGCGGCAACAGATCGAGCAGTGTCAGGGAGCAGCGTGCAGGAGTTGCTCAAGGCGGCGGAGCACTGCGGCGAGGTGACCATCTTCGACCATCGCGGCGAAGTGGCCCTCGTTGAAACGGTCGTTGCGGATATGGAGCGTGAGGAGCTTCCGGATCATGGGGACATCGGCGGAGGCGAGGGTGGCGGGGTCGTCGTGAAGAAGGCGAGCGGTCTCTGCCCAGGCAGGCCATGCGAATACTTCGATCCAGCCGTTCCCGGCGCAGGCGCGCATGAAGGTTAGGAGGGCATCGCTGTATTCGAAGTAGGGCATGGAGATGACGCCGTCCGGGCCTTTTTCGCCACCGCGCCACTCCCCGGCGTGGCGGGATTCCATGAGCGGCAGGAAGGGAAGAAGGGCTTCGATGTTGCGGCGGTCGTCGATTGAAAGCGACACGAGCGCAGTGTAGCGGCCGACCGGCACGGAAACGGGTAGACTTCGGCATCGCCATGACCGAAGAACAACAACTCGTCCTTGAAGAGCGGCGCGACAATGTCGTGTTGCTGAGCCTCAACCGGCCGGAGCGCCACCACGCATTGAGCCAGGCGCTGAGCGACCAGCTATCGGACGCGCTGGCGCGCGCCACCGACGACCCGGACGTTGCCTGCGTGATACTCACAGGGACGGGCGAGAAGGCGTTCTGCGCGGGCGGAGACATGCTGGAGATGAGCGGAGTTGAGCAGCAATCGCAGCGGACTTCCGGTGCGGGCGGGTTATTCGGCGTGCTGGCGAAGGCGCCGATGCCGGTGATCGCGGCGATCAACGGATACTGCTTCGGGGGCGGCGCACGGCTGGCGATCGGTTGTGACATCCGGCTGGCTTCGGAGAACGCGACCTTCCGGCTGCCCGGTTCGGAATACGGGCTTGTCGTGGCCGCCGCCACCTTGCCGCGGCTGGTGGGTGCCGAACGAGCGAAAGAGCTGATTTTCACGGCGCGGAAGTTCACGGCTCAGGAGGCCGAGCGGTACGGCCTCGTGAGTGCGCTGCATTCGCAGGCGGACCTGCTGCCGGCCGCCTGGGCGATGGCGCAGACGATCGCGGGGTACTCCTCGGGGGCAGTACGGGCAGCGAAGCAGGTGATTGACGCGGCGACGCTTTCGGACGATGCGCGGAAGATGGAGGACGACGCGAACCGAAGGCTGCGGGGAAGCGACGAACAGGTGGCCCGGTTCCGGGATGCGACCCGCCGCGTGACCGGGCGGTAGGCGGCAGATGCCCGGGCCGCTGGATGGCATTCGCGTACTGGACTTCACCTGGGCACTGGCGGGGCCGTACGGGACGATGATCCTGGCTGACCTGGGGGCGGAGGTCTGGAAGATAGAGACAATCGGGCAGACGGAGCGGCGAAGGGGCGCGGGGCCGTACGTGCACGACGTCAGCACGTACTTCTTCTCGGTGAACCGAGGCAAGAAGAGCCTGATGCTGGACTTGAAGGCGCCGGAGGCTACTGACGTCGTGCATGCACTGGCGGGGAAGGTCGATGTCCTGACGGAGAACTTCTCGCCCGGGACGATGGAGAAGCTGGGATTTGGCTACGAAGCGATGGCGGCGGTGAACCCCAGGCTGATTTACGCCTCAACCTCCGGTTTCGGGCACACGGGACCGTACCGGGAGCGGGGGGCGGTGGATGCGATTGTGCAGGGCATGGGCGGAGTGATGAGCATGACGGGGCACGAAGGAACACCGCCGGCGAGGGCGGGGTACTCGATCGGCGATATGGCGGGCGGCATGTACACGGCGATCGGCGTGCTTTCGGCGCTGGTGGAACGAAACAGTTCAGGCTTCGGCCAACACGTGGACCTGGCGATGCTGGACGCGCAGGTCGCGTTGATGGAGAACGCGATGGTCCGCTACTGCGCGACGGGCGAAGTGCAGGGGCCGGTGGGATTCCGGCATCCACTGAGCACGCCGCACCAGGCGCTCCCGGTGAAAGACGGCTGGATTGTGCTGGCGAACGTGAAAGACCACGACTGGGCACTGTTCTGCGCGACGATCGGGTGTGACGAGCTGGCGACGGATGAGCGGTTCATGACGAACCCGATCCGCACGCGGAACTATGACGCACTTGAGCCAATCCTGTTCGAGGCGTTCAGGAAGAAGACCGGTGACGAGTGGTACGAACTGTTGAACGGCATCGCGCTGCTGGGGCCGGTGAACCGCGTGGACCAGGTGGCGGCCGATCCGCAAGTGGCGGCGCGGAACATGCTGGTTGACCTGCCGACCTGGACGGGCGGCAGCCTGCGCGTTGCGAACACGCCCGTGAAGCATTCGCGAACACCCGGCGGGGCGGAGCGGGGAGCGGATAAGCCGGGCGGGCACAGCCTGGAAATCCTGGGCGAAGCGGGGTTCAGCGCCGAGGAGATCGCGCACCTGGTAGCGAACGGCGTCGTGCGGGACGGGCCGGCGGAATAGGGGAAGCGGAGCTCGCTTAAAGCAAAGGTTCCCCTTGACAGGAAGATGCGTCCTGCCGATATAGTCAGAGCGATGTCGATGACCCTGGTCCGCGGCCTCCTTCTTCTTACCTGACGGCGAGGGCCATTGTTGCTGCTCGCCGATACCTCCTGTGCCAACGCCGGGAGGTTTTTTATTGGCAAGCGGTACGCGCGAAAATTCAGCACAGGGGAGTTCCAATTCGATGCCACCGACCGCAATCACCGCGAAAGTCATGCCGTTCAACAAGTACAAGGGCTTCCGGCCGTTGCCTCTCAAGATCCCGGAACGGCAGTGGCCCGACCGGGAAATCACGAAGGCGCCGCTGTGGTGCTCGGTGGACCTCCGCGATGGCAACCAGGCGCTCATCGACCCGATGGACCCGGTGCGCAAGCTGCACATGTTCGAAGCGCTGTGCGTGATGGGATTCAAGGAGATCGAGGTTGGGTTTCCCGCCGCTTCACAGCCGGACTTCGACTTCGTGCGGCAGCTCATCGAAGAGGACCTGATCCCGGAAGACGTGACCATCCAGGTGCTGGTGCAGTGCCGCCCGGAGCTGATCGAGCGGACGTACGAGTCGCTGGTGGGGGCGAAGCAGGCAATCGTGCACTTTTACAACTCGACTTCGATCCTGCAGCGGCGGGTGGTGTTCCAACAGGACAAGCCGGGGATCACGTCGATCGCGGTGGAGGCGGCGAAGTTCTGCAAGCAGCTGGAGGCGAGCTACCTGCGCGACACGCACGTGCGGTACGAGTATTCGCCCGAGAGTTACACGGGGACCGAAGTCGAGTACGCGCTGGAGATCTGTAACGCGGTCTCGGAGGTCATCAAGCCGACTCCGGAGAACAAGCTGATCATGAACCTGCCGGCGACGGTGGAGATGTACACGCCGAACATTTACGCCGACACCATCGAATGGTTCCTGCACAACCTGCCGAACCGGGAATCGGTGTGTCTTTCGCTGCACCCGCACAACGACCGGGGCACGGGCGTGGCGGCGGCGGAGTTCGGCGTGATGGCGGGAGCGGACCGCGTGGAAGGCACGCTGTTCGGGAACGGCGAAC
>CAZKZR010000179.1:0-4408 GCA_964557245.1 uncultured Anaerolineaceae bacterium
CTCTCGGCGGCAATCAAAAAGACCCTGCCACTTCAAAGTTTGCCGTTGTGGAAAAATTGATCGGGAAGAGCTTCAGCCGAAGTGATGGCGTGGTGGAATTCCACTCCGTCCGGCAAATGGTTCTCTAAACGTGCGAGGCATCGCGCTCGCAGCCGTACTCTTCGTGCCCAATGTCGCACTCGCGGACTGCGGAACACATGCCGAAATGATTGCCGTGGCGGGCCACGTAAGTCCGGCCGTCGTGAAGATCCAGACCATTAGCGCTCAGCCTGGCTGCGAGACCGTCGGTACAGGCTTCCTCGTCTCCAGCGGTGGGTACATCCTAACGGCGAAGCACGTGGTTCCGGCCGGCTGCATCGATCAGTCGATCAGAGGACTCGTCGCATACACGGATCGTACAGTTGAGCTTGAAGTGGTCGATGCGAGCGCCACTGACGCTGCCCTGCTTCGAATTGTTGGCGGGGCGACGGGGCTACCCAGTTTGAGCCTTCTGAGGCCAATTGCGGAGCCTCGGCGATTTCAAAATCGCACAGTTGTTATCGTTAGTTTCGACGACGCAGAGCCAATCGCGACCTTGGGCCGTGTCCTCTTAACGCGGCCAACAGGCGAACCGTATAAGTGGCGCATCTGTGGGGCAGCCGCCAACCCTGGGCGCAGCGGCAGTCCCGTAATCATGCAGGATGGCTCCGTTGCTGCGATTTTTGTCGATCGCCCGGTCGGGGACCAAGATATTGCGAGCATCCTGCCGGTAGCCAACATCAGCGACATCGACGAATTCGACGCGTCTCCGCCAAGCATAGCGTCACGATCGCAAATGGGCCCCGCCCTGCCGCAGCTCGAGGGCGATCAGACGGCGCTCGTTGAGTTGGCCCCACGGTCTCGTTTGCCAAACCCCATCATGCTCGTGGCCGCGCTGCCGAATCGGATTTTGGGACGACCGGTTGATGGCGACGGCACTGTCGAAATACGGGCTCCTGCTGGCCTAACGTTCGACCGATCAAGCATCGATCTGCGACCGACTGGGGCCTCATCCACGACAAGTGCGGTTCCCGAATGCACCGATGGCCTCCTCGGAAGGTGTTTTGTGATTTCGGACGACTTCAAGCGGCTGTCTATCCGTACCATCGGCAGCGTCGATGACGTCAGTTCGGGTGTGGTTGCACGCGTCCGGGCTGAGTCGCCAGCTACCGCGCCCTAGTAGATCGACGAGCTCAACGGGGAGACGCTCATGCGCGCCATCCTTGATTGTCTTCTTCTTCTTCGCGCCGTCCTGGGCGTCAGCGCACCCGGGTGGACTGGCGGCTGACGGCTGCCACAACAACCGCGCAACCGGACAGCGTCATTGCCACCGACCTACTTCTGAACGACGGCGTGTCCCTCCAGCACCGCAACGCTTCGCGAGTGCAACACGGTCAGCGTTCGCAAACTACGCGGCAGCCAGGGCGGCCGGTGCCGCACCCGTCCGGCGTGGGGAGCCGGGGTACGGCCGTCATCTAGATCGCGACGGCGACGGTGTCGGGTGCGAATAGCGTCCGGCGACGGCTCACGGAAGGCGCAGAGTAAGCGGTCGTAATCGACGCCGATAACCAGCAAATATCGTCCAGTCGTCCGCGTAAGAAGCTCGACACCGCCCCAATCCGTGCCAACCTCAACAATCCCACGATTGGAGGGGGAAGAGGTTGGAGCCACGATGGATCAGGCGTCGCGCCCACTCTAGGCGGCTTGCTTCAGGCACCCTCACCTACGTCCGCGAGACTTGGGTGATGGCTCCGGTCAACACCGGCCGCACGTCCCGGGCTTTCCGACATCCATGTCCGCGCTGCGGGGGCGAGATCTTGAGCGTGCATATGCCGAACGGAGGGTGGGCACACTTTGAAGGTGGCGCGGGCCTGTCGAAGGTCAAACATCCCTGCTTCGATCTAGGTGCAGGGCTCGGGCGCCAGCGAGACGAGCTCACCCAGGACCTATTTGGCGACGAGCCGGCAAGGTCATGAAATTCGGCGTGTAGCAGTTCTCCGACTTCTCATAGATCCGCTTAGGCGCAGGTCCGCTCCCCCCTTCTCGACAGGACGGCAAAGCTAGCTTAGGTTGATCTTTGCACAACCCTTGGGGGAGGGACGGGTATGCGCTTTCTCTTACTCGCGGCCGCCACTTCAGCCGCCCTAGCCGTCGCGCCTACGTTGGTGTCGGCGCATCCAGGCGGCTTGGCCGCGGACGGGTGCCACAACGACCGGCAGCGCGGCGGGCGTCACTGCCACCGGGCGCCGTCGGCGACCCAGACCTCGAGACCGCAGGGGTTCACCAGCCGGACCAACACCGGTCGCGCGTTCGCGAATTGCGCCGAGGCGCGCGCCGCTGGAGCGGCGCCGGTACGGCGCGGCCAGCCCGGCTACGGACCGCATCTGGACCGCGACAATGACGGCGTCGGCTGTGAATGAGGCGCCCGACGCTTCGCGACGCTCCGGCGCCCTGATCAGAGGCCTTCTCGTCCACGCTGCCTGCGCGAGCGTCGCCGCGCTCATTGCCGTCGGCCCCGCGGTCGCGGCAGACCGCCCGACGCCGCTGCTCGCCGCCGATAAGCCGGTGGCCTGGTGGTTCGTCTACAAGTTCAACGCCGCCACCTATCGGAGCGACAACGACGACGCGGAACGTGCGTGCCCGTTCGGCGGCGAGCCCACGGACTATTCCACCGCATTCGGTCAACGCTACGCGGTCGCCAGCAGCGCCCGTCACAGCCTGCGGCTGGCGCCCGGCCTAGTCGGCGTCGGCGACGCCGCCCCGGTCGGCGCCACCTTCGGCGCGATCTACAACAGCAACCTGAGTTACGTTGTCTGGAACGACCAGTTCTACCGCGACCCCGAGATGACGGGCTGCACGGATTCCTGCAGCAGCCCCTGGGGCCATTCCAAGGGGGTGATCGCGTGGAACCAGGCCGGCGAAGGCGTCGTGATCCAAGTGACCACACCCTCATGGCCGGGCGCCGGCAACAGTGCCAACCCAAGGCCTACAAACGGGAACACGCTAGGCTGCGTCCATCACAACAACCTCAGAGCGGCGCAGCACTTCTTCGCCCTGCGCCTCTCAAAGCCGGACGTAAAGAAGGTGCTTGGCGCACTCGCCAACGCCAGCGTCGTCACCGACGTTTCAAATCCACAGATTGTGCGCAACGGCGGGCCGGCCGACGTCCGCGCCCTGGTAGCGACGCTCGGGCGGAAGTCGACGAGCACCACCGTCACCCGGGTAATGCTATCGAGCGGCGTGGTCTTGGTCTCAAAACCCTCTCGGCTGCACGTGCCGCCCTGGCACATGCTGTCGGCTATGCTGCAGGTCCCGCTTCGTACTGCGACCTGGTGGGCGAGCCCCAAGATCCCGACCACGACGGAGACGACGGCCATTGCTTGCTGGGACGAAAGTCTCGGTCAGCCGGGCGCGGTTGAGGTCGCAACGACGGGGACCTGGGACGGCCGGTCGATCGGTCTGACGGGCGGGTCAGGGAACGACTACAATCACGCGAAAATCGCGGTTTCTTTGTCATCCGCGCACCACTACGCGGTGTTTGCAGACCTTAACCAGCAAGGCGTGCTCAATGGAGATTGTGGTCGCAGCCAGAACGGGCGCGGTGGACTGTTCTTCGTAGTGGATGATGGCGCGCTCGCAAACGGGATTGCTCGCCTATTGTCCGGCGACACCACCGCAGTTGTGCAGTGAGAGGATCGCCATTGAATGTAAGTTGCCTGAGCATTCTAAGAGACATCGCCGCGGGCCTGAGCCCCGTCTCCCAAATTCGTCTAGACTTGATTTAGGGGGGAGCATTCCCAGGTGGAGGCCAGCCCGTCGAACACACCCCAGCCGTCTAAGCGCAAGTCAGGTTCGAAGCCGCGAGGGCGGAGCCATGCGCGCACCTATGGGACAGTCGCTCGAAAGAGCAGCGAACTCAGCTGGACGACAAACTCGACCCTTGAGGCGCTAGCTTATGCTGAACGGATCCCGCTCAGGCTTATAAACTTAGCCAACTTGAAAGTTATCTGGGATTCACCGGAGTTTCGGGCCGAGGTCGCAAAAAAATACAACAGCTTTGACGCCTTCGTCACGCTATTGGCTAAGGTCGCATCGGGTCCGATACCGGGCGTCGCAATGCTTGCTGAGAATATCGCAAAGTTCGCCGCCTTCACTTCGGACGAATTCACAGCTCGATTCTGCTCCCTCGGATTCTATTCGGACCCGACTTTTCTAATCCTCCGTGAATCACCCGCTTGGCGCTCCTGGGAAAACGCGTGGCTGCTCTATCTCGGCTCCCAGTTCATCAACAGGAAGGAGCAGAGACATTGCACCCCCGTCCCGTGGGGAGCTCCGTTCGGTGCGACTGTCTCGCTAACAGCCTGGCAGCACACTCAGTCGTCGCTTCTTG